>JAEZYO010000689.1 GCA_023419055.1 Pseudomonadota bacterium
CCAGAGGGCGCAGCGAGCGCACGCCGAGCCACCCGAGGCCGAGCAGCATCGCGCTCAGCGCGGCGAGGCTCGCGGGCTCGAGCCACGGCGCGAACAGCCCGACCGTCCCGGCCCAGTTGCCCGACTCTTCGATCAGGAAGGCGAGCTCGGACCAGGAGGGGTATTCGCCGAACTCGCCGTAGAACGCGAGGCTCGAGCCGAGCCAGAGCGCGCCGAACACGGTGAGCAGGGCGACGAGCGCGTACGCGACGGCGCGCGAGCGGCGCGCGACGGCGCGGAGCGCGGCGCCCACGGCGAGCCAGAGCACGGCGGCGAGCGCGAGGGACCAGAGCCAGGCGAGCGCTTGACCCGCCGACCACTCGCGCATGACACGATGCCGGACCGCGAGATCCAGGAGCCCGAGGAGCAAGGGTCCCAGAAGTGCGTCGAGCCACGCCTTGCTCCGAGCGAAGGTCCGCAAGCGGCCCCGACTAGCTCAGTTTTCCGGACCTTGCAACTCGAGGGGCCGAGAACCTATGGTGCCGAATCTCATGCGCCTTCTCGTGGTCGCGCCGAACATCCCGCTGCCAGGCGTCCACGGCGGTTCGACGCACGTGACGGAGCTCGTGCGGGCTCTACGCCAGCGGCACGAGGTGGTGGTGCTCGCGCGCCGCGGCTCGAGCGGCCCCGGGGTGGAGCCCATCGGCTTCGGCAGCGTCCCGCGCGTGCTCGATTTCGCGTACGTCGCGCTGCACTTGCCCGCGGCCCTGCGCGTCGCGCGCGCGTTTCGGCCGGACGCGATTTACGAGCGCTTCAGCGCGCGCGGGCTCGGCATCGTGTTGGGAAGAGCGCTCGACGTGCCCGTCGTCTCGATGGTGCTCGACACGGACGTCTCGAGACTCACGCTGCGCGGCGCCGCGCGCCTGATCACGACCGCGCCGCAGCTCGTGCCGGCGCCGTATCATCACAAGCTGACGCGCGTGCACTGGGGCGCGAACACGGAGCTCTTTCGCCCCGACGTCGACGGCGACGCGGTGAGGGATCGCCTCGGCTTCGCGAAGGACGATTTCGTCTTCGGCTACACCGGCGCCTTCTACCCGTGGCACGGCCTCGACGTGCTCGTCTCCGCGGTGAAGAAGCTCGAAGCGGACCCGCGCGCGAAAAGGTTCCGCTTCCTGCTCGTGGGTGACGGCGCGACCCGCGCCGAAATCGAAGCCTTGATCGATCGCGAAGGGGTGCGCCACCGCTTCGTCAGCGTGGGGCGTGTCCCCTACGTCGACGTGCCGCGCTACGTCGCCGCCTGCAACGCCTGCCTGGCCGCGTACGATCCCAGCCGTCACCCCAAGCTGAAGAAGCACGGCATGTTCTTCGATCCGCTCAAGGTGTTCGAGTACCTCGCGAGCGAGAAGCCCACCATCTTGCTCGACAGCCAGAACATCCGGGAAATCCTGGGTGGCACGGAGGCGGCGTTCCTGGTCGAGCCGGGCAACGCCGACGCGCTCGCCGGCGCGATGCTCGGGCTCGCGGGCGATCCCGCGCGAGCCCGCGCCATGGCCGAGAACGGTCGCAAGCTCGTGACGGAGCGTTACTCCTGGCAGGCGCACGGCGACGAGCTCGGGCGCATCTTCGAAGAGCTGGTCGGAGCGCGCGCGTGAAAGTCTGCATCGACGCGCGCTACGTCCGGACCACCGAGAAAGAGGTGCAACCCTCGGGCGGGATCGGCCGCTATGTGTACCAGCTCCTCTCCGCGATGCTCGAGCTCGACCGAGAGCTCCGCTTGCTCCTGGTCGTGCCCGAGGAGAACGGGAGGCCGATCGTGAATGGCGAGCACGCGGCTCGAGTCGAAGAGCACCGCTTCGCTCCTCCGGCTCAGTCGCTCCGGACGTTGCTCTCGTACCCTTGCGAGGCGCTCGACGCGGACCTGTTCCACTTCCCGGCCAACGTGTTGCCGCTCGAGGCGCCGGGCCCCGCCGTGACCACGGTGCACGACCTGATGTGGCTCGACGAGCCGAAGCTCTGCGCCTCCTCGGCGATCAAGCGGCTGGTCACCGGGAGTTACTACCGGCTCGGGATCGAGCAGGCGGCGCACGGCTCGGCGCACGTGCTCACCGTGTCGGAGACGTCGCGTGAAGCGCTGGTCCGCCGCTACCCCCATCTCGCGCAGAAGATCACCGTCACTCACCACGGCCTCGAGCCCTTCTTTCGCCCGCTCGAAGCTTCGGAAGCCGAAGCGCTGACGTCGCACCTCGTCCCCGCAGGAACTCCGTTCGTGCTCAGCGTCGGGCAAGGCTCGCCGTACAAGAACCACCCGCGCGCGCTCCGCGCCTTCGCTCGCGCGTTCGCGGATCGGCCGAGCATGAAGCTCGTCCTGGTGCGCCGCTTCAGCCGCAGAGACGGTGAAATGCGCCGGCTGCTCGCGAGCGAGGCGCTCCGCGATCGCGTGATAAGCCTGCCGGAAGTCGGCGAGGAAGAGCTCCGTGCGCTCTACGCGCGCGCCTCGATCTTCCTGTTTCCGTCCGTCTTCGAAGGCTTCGGCCTGCCCCCGCTCGAAGCCATGGCCTGCGGCACGCCGGTGCTCACCGCAAGCTTCGGCGCGATGGCGGAGATCTGCGGGGACGCCGCGCTCGGCGTGAACACCTACTCGGTCTCCGAGATCGCCGACGGCCTGGTGCGCCTCGAGCGAGATCGGGAGCTCCGCGACGAGCTCGTCGCGAAGGGGCGAGCGCGCGCGGCGAGCTTCTCCTGGCGCACCTGCGCGGAGCGGACGCTCCGAGCGTACCGCCACACGCTCGCGCGCTAGCGTTCCACCTGCTTGGGCGCGGCCTCGATCGACTCGACCCGAGCGTGCACGACCCTCTGCGCGGGCGAGCCGATGTCCGAGGGATCGGCGGCGACGGCGAGGATGCGCGGAAGCTTGACGGTCGGCACCTTGTAGACCTGGCCGGAGTCGAGCTCGACCTCCTCGACCTCGAGCTTCGGCATCACGTCCAGGATGTCGATGCGCGCCGATTTCTCGCCCTGCCCCTCCTTTATCGGGATGCCGAGCACCGAAACGGCGAGGCCGGGATCGGCGCCGCTCGGCAGCGCTTCACGGCTCACCACGCGAATCGAGACGGTCGCTCCGTGTCCGGTCTTGGGCACCCGGAGCACACGAGACTTCAGCGCTTCCGCAACGCGCTTCGCGACTCGACGCCACGGCGTCGGATCGCTCGTCGACTCGGTGACCGTCACGCTCACGAGCTTCCCCTTCGCGTCGATCACGCAACGGAAGAGCGCGCTCGCGTTCACGGCCACTTCACCGTTGCGGGTCGCCGACTCGAGGCTCGTGAGGACCGGCCCTGCCGGACCTAGACTGCGCACGTGCTCGGCGTGGAGCTGATCGTCCGCCAGGCGCTTGTCGAGTCGCTCCTGACTCGACGGACGCGCACGCGGCTTCCCCTGGCCTGGGCGCGCGCGCGCGAGATCGCTCCGCAAGAACGGGTTCTTCTCGCCGACGCCGAGCTGATCGAGCGAGAGCACGGGGCCCTCTTCGCCAGTCGGAGCTTCCGCTTCGGACGGGGACTCTTCCGTGAGCGGACTCTCCGGTACCGACGGGCCAGGCTCGAGCGAGCGCGTGGCCGAGCGATAGCGCGCGACACGTTCCGGCGCCGCCGAGCCCAAGCTCGAATCGGGCGCTGCCGCTGCTTTTACGGAGCCTCCGCCGCTCTCCTCCTCTACGATCTCTACCGCGAGCTCGGTCCGAACGTTCGTGAGGGCGGGCGCGAGCGTCTTCTGTTCGGGAGCGTACCACTCCACCAGAGCGAGCACGCCGAGGTGCAGGGCGCTCGCGAGCGCGAGCCAGGTCGAAGAACGCGCGCGCCGCGCGATCCCCACCGCGGAGAAACGCACGAACCGGCGACGCGGCCTGGCCTCGGACCCGTCCACGCCCGGAAGGCTAGCTCAAAGGCCACCGTCGAGCTTGTCGAACTCGGGGGCACCGGTCGAGCCAGAGCAACTGACGCGGGACATGTGGCGGAATCGAGCTCGAGCGGCGAGTCGAACTGCGTGTAATTCTTTGGCCGATGGAGGGTTCGATTTTGGCATCGTTCCGTCCTTCCAGCGCCCGGATGAATCCGTCGCCGTCTCCGAGACCGCCTCGCGGTTCCGCGGAGAGCGCGTCGCCCGTCAGCAGTACAGTAGGATCTCATAGAAACCGCGGGTCAGTTTTGGCGCGCGGACCGCGGCCGTTTTCTCGCTGCAAAAGCCGCAGAGCGCGGATGCCAATTTCGCATCGCAGGGACGGGTGCGCATTCCGCTGCGTGCTAGGTTTTCCCCTCTCGCGCATGGCACATCTCTTGCGGTCATGCGCCGCGCTCGCATGCCTCGGCTAGGACCCTCCATCCTCTCCCGCTGGGCACGCTGGGGCCTCCTGAGTGTGACCCTGGCGATGGGGACGGCTCTGGTCGCGACCGCGTGGATCAGCCGTGAACGCCTCGATCAGGCGTCGGAGGTCCTCGAGATCGGGCAAAGGGCCGCGCTGCTGCGGCGGCTCTACGAGCCGCTGCTCGCCGACAAGCCCATCACTCACGAGCGGCTCCAGAAGTTCCTCGTCGACAACAAGGATGAGCTCGGCCTTCGCTTCGTCGAGATTCGCGCGAATGGCACGACGCGACTCGAGACCATCCGCGTCGGCAGCCCGGGTGCCCCTCTGCCCGATCCCTTGCCGGAGCCGCCGAGCAAGCGTGGCCCCTGGCAGACCGTCCGCATCGGCGAGCGCCTTCGCATCTTCGCCCGCACGCCGCCTCCCACCCCGCCCGAAGGAGCGCAGGGGACGGCCGCGGTGCCGCTACCGCCGCCCAAGCGCGAGTCTGACCTGATCATCGAGTTCGAGCCGGTGGTCGGCAATGATCTGCGCCAGGACGCGGCGCGCGCCTTCGCGCTGAGCGCGACGGCGGCGGGAGCTTTCCTCGTGATCGCGATGCTGCTCTGGCGGCTCCTGCGCCAGCGCGAGCGCACCGAGGCACGCGCCGAGCAAGAGCGCCGCTTGACCGCGCTCGGCGAAATGTCGGCGGTGCTGGCGCACGAGATCAGGAACCCGCTCGCGTCGCTCAAGGGCAACGCCCAGCTCCTGCTCGGGCAGCTCGAGCCCGAAACGGTGCAGCACCGCAAGGCAGAGCGCGTCGTGAAGGAAGCGGAGCGCATCCAGACTCTGACCAGCGCTCTCCTCGAGTTCGTCCGCTCCGGGTCGATCGAATCCGAGCGCATCAACCCGGTCGAGCTGGTCACTCGCTCCGCGGAGTCGGTCGGCGCCGAGATCGTGCTCGACGCGAGCGATGCCCCCACGACCTGGCCGCTCGATCGCCTGCGCATGCAGCAGGTCTTCTCGAACCTGCTCGACAACGCGCAGCAAGCGACCAAGCCCGGGGAGCCGATCGACATCCGCGTGTTCACGGAGCAAGACGAGCTCAAGGTCAGCGTGCGTGACCACGGCGCAGGCATCCCGAAGGGCCAAGAAGAGCGCATCTTCGAGCCCTTCCACACGACGCGCACCCAGGGCGTCGGGCTGGGGCTCGCGGTCGCTCAGCGCATCGTGGAGCTTCACGGCGGAAAGATAGGGGCCGCGAATCACCCCGAGGGTGGGGCTGTTTTCATGATCTCGATCCCCAAGGAGGCTTGAGTTTTGGCCAGAGTTTTGGTCGTCGACGACGAAGAAGGCATCCGCGAGTTCCTGACGGACGCGCTCACCGGTGTTGGCCACGACGTGGTCGCCCGCGAGGACGGCGAGGCCGCGCTGCGCGAGCTCTCGCAGACGAGCTTCGATCTTCTGATCACCGATCTGAAGATGCCGAAGATGGACGGCATGACGTTGCTCGAGCGGGCCCGCGAAGCAGAGCAAAGCCTCGAGGTCCTGGTGCTGACGGCGCACGGATCGGTCGATACGGCCGTCCGCGCCATGAAGCTCGGCGCGTTCGACTTCCTGGAGAAGCCCTTGAGCGGCCCGGAAGAGCTCGTGCTCCTGGTCGAGCGCGCGCTCGAGCGCCGCTCCTTGCGCGCCATCAAGGAGACCAACCAGAGAAGCTTCGACGAGCCGGTGCTGAGCTACGGCGACCCGCGCATGACGGAGGTGGTGGCCGCCTTGAAGAAGGTGGCGGCGACCCAGGCCACCGTGCTCCTGCTCGGCGAGAGCGGCACCGGCAAGGAGGTCGCGGCCCAGGCGATCCATCGCTGGAGCGAGCGCGCGGACGGGCCGTTCGTCCCGATCAACTGCGCCGCGCTCTCGGAGAACCTGCTCGAGAGCGAGCTCTTCGGTCACGAGAAGGGCGCCTTCACGGGAGCCAGCACGCAGCGGCGCGGGCGGCTCGAGCTCGCGTCGGGGGGCACCTTCTTCCTCGACGAGATCGCCGAGCTCAAGCCCGAGCTCCAGGCCAAGCTGCTCCGCGTCCTGCAGGAGCGCAGCTTCGAGCGCATCGGCGGCGGGCGCACCATCCCCGTGGACGTTCGCTTCATCGCCGCCACCAACAAGGACCTCGAAGCCATGGTCGCGAAAGGCAGCTTCCGCGACGATCTCTACCATCGCATCGCGGTCTTCCCGGTGGAGCTCCCCCCGCTGCGTGAGCGCCGCAAGGACCTCATGCCGCTCGCGCGCCAGCTGCTCGAGACGGTCTCGGCCACGGTCGGCAAGCGCGGCCTCACGCTCGACGCGAGCGCGGAGCAGGCGATCCTCGCCGGTGAGTGGCGCGGCAACGTCCGCGAGCTCCTGAACTCGCTCGAGCGCGCCGCCATCGTCTGTGAGGGCCAGCTGATCCGCGCCGAAGATCTCCACCCGCCGGGGCGCCGCGCGCCACGCCCGGGCATGGACGCCGCCGATCTCATCGGCCACGATCAGACGCTGGACGAGCTCGAGCGCCTCGCGATCGAGCGCGCCCTCCTCACCGTGGACGGGAACCGGCGCAAGGCCGCCGAGAAGCTCGGTATCGGCTTGAGAACGCTGTACGAGAAGCTCAAGCGCTACGACATCGGCTGAAGCGGTACGCGCGCTGCAGATTCGGCAAGCCCTGGCTGCGAGGGCGGCACGGTGCCGCAAGGACTAGAGCCGTTCTCGCTTCGCTCCTCGCTGGCATGAGCGCTGCACCATCGCTCACGAGTCGCTCCGGCGGCTCGTGAGGAAACGATCATGCGCACCGCCGCGCTCTTGAAATGCCTGCTCCTGCTGCCCTTCGCCGTCACGGCCTGTGACGCCGAGGGCCGTAACACTACCCATCAGGGTGACGCTCGCGCGGAACGCGACCGCGGCGTCCCCGGCCCCGCGCCGGCCCTTCGCCCGGGGCGCCCTCCGGAGGAGGCGTACGCCGCGTGCGCGGGCCTCGAGCACGGGTCGAGCTGCACGGTCACGTTCCCCGAGCGCACGCTCACCGGGAGCTGCGGCGCTCCACCGAGCGGTAACGGCGCGCTCGCGTGCTTGCCCGCGGACCATGACCGCCGCGAGCTCAGCGGACGCGAGCTCGAGCGAAAGCTCGACCAGCTGGAGCGCGAGATTCAAGGCACCTGAGGCTCGAGGCTCGCGCGGGCGTATAGTGGAACGTCGCGATGCCGCTCTATCTCGGAGCCGGTGGCGTCGTCACCACCGCGGGCGTGGCAGCATTCTTGGGCGCCGAGTCGAGTGCGCGGCTCGGCGCGGCGATGCTGGTGCTGCTGGGCGCCGTGTCGCTCTATTTAGCGTTCGGGTCGTGTCGAAGGATCGGAGCCAGCGGTGGAGCGCTGACGGTGCGCGGCTTCGGGAAGAGCCGCTCGCTCGAGCTCGATGCGTGCGCTCGAGGACATCGGTGAATGGGCTTCCGAGCGGGGTGCGCGCGCGGCAGTGGCGCGTTTGGAAACACTGTTCGGCTCGAGCGAGCCCGGCGCCACGTGGCGCGAATCGAGACAGCGTGGAAGTCCGAAGTGGCCGTCGCGGAAAAAGCCGTGGCGAGCTACTACCGCTCGAAGACCTGGCGCTTCACTAAGAGCCGGTCCTAGAACCTTGGACCGAGCTGGCCCAAGAGACGCGAGCAGACCAAGGCGCGACGACGACGCGTGCTGAAGCACGCTGAGGAGGAGCAACGCAGGAATGCGACGCGGATCTGTAGGCCAGCGACGGGAGAGGTT
>JAEZYO010000787.1 GCA_023419055.1 Pseudomonadota bacterium
CTCCGAGCGCCCTACCCGGAGGAGCCCGCGCCGGCCTCAACGACTTCGAGCGAGTCGGCTGGAACGGGCCCAAACCTCCGATCGGTCGACACCGCTACTTCTTCAAGCTGTACGCGCTCGATCAGGAACTCCCTGCCCTCGAACGCCCGACCAAACGAGATCTCGAACGGGCCATGAAAGGTCACGTCCTCGCCGAAACCGAGCTCGTCGGCACGTACGCGAAGGCCTAGGCGAGCGAGCCCTCGATGCGCGCCTGGATGTCGTCAGCGCGCTGGCTCGCTCGAAATTCGATGAGGCGATAGTCGGCGAGCCCGCGCGAGACGAACGGATCTTCGCGAACGATGGCCTCTACGGCCTCCCGGCTCGGGCCGACTGCGAGAATGATCCCGCCGTCTCGCGGGATCTTTCGGCCGGAGACCAGGAAGTTCCCGGCGGCGTAGTACTTCTTCAAGAACGCGACGTGCGCCTTCATGTGCGCGTCGATCTGCGACAGGTCCACCTTGTACACGAGCTCGATGACGAACATCTGTGACCAAGCTCACACACTCGGTTCTCCGGGGGAACCGCAAGCTGTATGGGCGCGGGCCGCAAGGAGGAAATGACCATGGCCAGACGGGGGCGTGACGGCAAATACTCTCCTGGTCGCGCGAAGGCGGCGGGGGCGCGCCGACTCAGCAGAGGTAATTCGTACGATGCACGCTGCCGTACAGCACGCGCTCATGGCCAAGGCGAGCCACGTGTTCGCCGACGACGACACGTTCTTGAGCTTCCCGAAAAGCGCGCTCCGCTTTCCGCAGCACGAGCTCGATCTCCTGTGCTCGGAGCAGAGCGAGAGCCTGGTCGAGTTCTCGATGCTGGTGAACCGCATCCCGCGCGGTCCGGTCTGGCCGTCTTTTGCCCAGGGCTACCTCTGGGAGATCTACTCGAAGGTCCTGAGTGAGGCGGCCCTCGCCCCCGGAACCCGCTCGCGGGACGAAGAGGAGAAGTTTTGGGCTGCGCACGAGCTGCTCTACGACTCGGACGGCGACGTCTTCGCGCCCTCGCGAGCGCTCCTTTCGTACCTCTCACACGGCGACGACTACCTGTGCGAGAAGCGGGCGTACCTCGCCGAAGCGGCGACGCGCTCCGCGGAGGCTCGCGGAGGTCGGGCTCCGGGCGCCCCGAGCTCGCAGCGGCTCGATGCCGCCCGTGACGCCTGGGAAGGTGCAGGTCGTCGCGACGCGATCGAGCAAGCGCTCGGCGTGCTTCGCCGGCTCGGGCCGAAGTCGCCCCGGCTCACGTGGGCCGGCTTCACCACGCGCTTCAACCGCGGCGCGGAAGTCTTGCGCTACGTCGGCGGTCGAGTGGCCGCGTACCCGACCGCGTTCGCGCCGAGCAACGCCCTCGCCGACGCGTGTTTTCGCCCTTTCGTCTTGTCGCGAGCCGAGATCCTCCTGCACGGCGCGCGCAGCGGGAAGCTTCCGAGCGTCGATCTCGATCTCCCGGAGCTTCGCTTCGAGTTCAGCGCGGTGTCACTCTTGCGCCCCTGGTTTTCACCCGAGGTCTTCGAGTCCCGCTTCTGGAAGTTCGCAGACGACACGGAGCCGCTCTCGGACGGAACCTGCCCGACCCGGGGCCTGTGCCCCGCCTACGCCACGGGCATGATCTTCGCCAGGAACCTCACACTCGCGGGCGAGCACGGACGACTCTCCGAGCTCGCGTTCGACACGGCTACCTTGGCCCGCGCTCGTGCGTTCGAGAAGGAAGAGACGCTGAGGCCACCACCTTCCGAGAGCTCTCCGCCGCCCTCTAGCTTCCGAGTCAACAGCGAGCCGCGCCGTACTGCGGCGGCCGCCGGCCTCGCCCTCGGCCCGCCACGTCCGACGCCCACCTTCGCGTCACCCGCCGCCTCGCGGCCGAGCGGCGCCGTCCACGCGCTCGGGCGTCACTCCTTCGAGCGATCTCGCTCGGCTCACGAAGCCGTCGACTTCCGCAGCGACGACACGATCCACGTCCTCGCCTTCGTCTGCAAGCGGCTGACGCGCTGCCCCGATCCGGATCCCGGGCTCGGGTGGTAAGGCCCTAGGCCTTCGGCCTCGAGCCACCCGACGGACTCGAGCCGCCCGACGGAAGGGGGTGATGGGAGCCTGCTACCTCGGCGGTCAACGGGCCACACGCCGCGGTTTCTCCGCTGCAGCACTCGGCTTGATTGACGCCGAACATCGGGCAACCGCGCCGCGCGCAGGCGGCATGCCCGTGCACGTAGATGAGCTCGGCCTTGCAGAGAGCGCAGAACATGTCGCTCGCTTCTAGCGCGGGTCGAGAGCCATCGCCAAGCGCGCCACCGACTCGGCGAGGAAAGCGGTCGTGGCCTTCACCCGAGGGACGGCGCGCAAATCGCGGTGGACGCCGAGCCAGAGCTCGCGCCTCGGCCCTTCGTGCGGGGTCGGCAAGAAGCGCAAGTTCGGCTCGCGGTCACCCAGGAAGCGGGGCAAGCAAGCGATCCCGATGCCCGCCGCGGCCATGCGCACCATCGGTTCCCGGCCGTTCGCTCGCACCGCCACGCGAGCGCGCGCCGCGACTTCCGGGATCCAGGCCACGTCGGGCACCTTTCCGAGCGCCTCACTCATGGCGATCAACGTGTGCCCCTCGCACTTTCGCGCGTAATCCGGCGCGCCGTGCAGGGCGAGGTAGCTGTCCGCCGCGTACAAGCCGAACGAAAGGAAGCCGATGCGGCGCTCGAAGACGTTCGCGTGCTCGAAGCGCGACGGGCGGATCGCGATGTCCGCCTCGCGCCGGAGCAAGCTCAGGTGGCGAACGTCCGCCAGGAGCTCGAGCTCGAGCTCCGGATAGCGGGCCACGAACGGGCTCAGCAACGGACCTACCACGCTCCCGATGAACCACTCGCTCGCGGTGATGGTGACGCGCCCGCGCAAGCCGATGTCGCGACCGGACGCTATACGCTCGGCGGCGATCGCGGAAACCTCCATCTGCTCGG
>JAEZYO010000826.1 GCA_023419055.1 Pseudomonadota bacterium
ATCCGAGCCTGTTTCTCGTCCTCGCCGGCGGATCCGGCGGCAGCTCTCCTAAGGCCGCTCGCGTGCGTTCGACTCGCACCGGGGACACGGGGCTTCGCTCTCGCCGAGCGGCAGTTTCCGGCGAGGGTGAGCCCATGCTCATGCTGCGTGATGCGACTGGCGTCGCAGCTCGATTGTCGATCGAGTGAGACGAGTTCGATCCTCGTACGCAGCGCTACACGGAGTAGGTCATGGTGACCGGTCGGATTCCAAATCCGTAGGACAGCGTTCGATTCGCTGGCACCGTGCGGGGATGTGCGTTGGCGCGCGGTCTTTCCTTGCAAGAAGGAACAGGCGAGTTCGATTCTCGACATCTCCACTTTCGTGACGCCGGCATGGGCCTCGAGGTGAGGCTTCGTCCCTGGTACGGACGCGAGACCAGTTCGACTCTGGTGCCGGCTCTGCGGGCTCACCTTCTTTCGGTTCGCCGAAACATTCTTCGCGCGTTTGGTGTATGCGGCAGCATGGCTGGCTTCCAACCAGCAGGTGACGGCTCGATTCCGTCAACGCGCACCCCTACAACTTGCAGTCGAGGTGTTACAGCAGCACGTCTCGTTGCCAGCGAGAGAGCGCGGGTGCGACTCCCGCCGACTGCACCAAACTGACGCGCAGCACCGGGTGCGGCGATCGCTGCAAACGATCGCTGGGTCGGATCATCCCCGACGCGCGTCTCCAAGAACCTGGGATCCCCCACCGACGGACGGCGCGCCGCCTTCTAAGCGGTAAACGGCAGGTTCGAATCCTGCTGGGGGAGCTTCGTCCGATTCTTCTAGCTGGCTCAGGAAGCTCGACTCTCGATCGAGAAAGGCGGGTTCGAATCCCGCATCGGACGCCCACTAGCCCTGCCGGCGGACCCGGCGCTCGGTTTACGAAACCAGGTGGCGAAGGTTCGACTCCTTCCAGGGCTGCCACTGCTCTTGCCTGCGGATCAGGCTCTGCGCCTCCGAAGCGTGGATCTCGAGTTCGACTCTCGACGGGAGCGCCGCGGGCGGGTGAAACGGCTCCACATCAGGTTCATGGCCTGAAGACAGCGAGGTTCGATTCCTCGTGCCCGCATCCCGCCACGACGTTCGGAACGACGGCGCTCTCATACGGCGCGCGGACAGCGTTCGACTCGCTGCGTGGCGACGACTCTCTCACGATGCTCCCCGGTGGTGTAACGGCAGCATGCCGGTCTTTGGCTCCGGCGACCGAGGTTCGAATCCTCGACGGGGAACCACGAGTTTCGGTTTTCTCAGAGACATGGTCCAAGGTGGGCCGCGTGCCTCGGGCGCACGACTGGCCGGGTTCGATTCCCGGGTCTCTGACCATGCTGGGTTAGCCTTCTGGTGAAGGCATCGCTCTTACAAAGCGAGAAAGCACGGTTCGATCCCGTGACCCAGTACCGAAGGAGCGCAACGGACTTACGTCCTGGGATCTCTGATACGGATCCCGCGCTGGGCTCGATTCCCAGGCGCTCCACCCTCCCTTCGCTTCATTCATCGATCGATTGTCGAAACCCGTCGCTGTGGTGGAATTGGGCATACACGGCAGGCTGAGAACCTGCGCCCTTTCGGGGCATCCCGGTTCGATCCCGGGCAGCGACACCGGCTCCTCACCACCCCGCTCGCCTGGTGGAACGGCAGACACAGTCGGCTCAAACCCGGCCGCCCTTTTCGGGCATGCGCGTTCGAATCGCGCGGCGAGCACCCCACGGAGTGAACCATGTCACACAAGACGCTGCTTTTGACCCCCTACTACTTGCCGATCAAGGTGCTCCGCTGGGAGGACGCCGTGAAGATGCGCTACGAAGGCACCGCAGACGTGGTCGCCGAGTACGAGGCGGAGATCTGCTCGCCCTCGGTCACCTGGAAGGTGCCCGCGGTCTTGCGCCTTCGCAAGCTTTCGCGCAGCGACAAGCGCGGCGTCAAGTTCTCGCGCGTGAACGTCTACCAGCGCGACGGCTACCGCTGCCAGTACTGCCGGCAGAAGTTCACGGCGCGCGAGCTCTCGTACGATCACGTCGTCCCGCGCTCGGCAGGCGGCAGGACCACGTGGGACAACATCGTGACCGCGTGCAAGCCGTGCAACACGCGCAAGGCGAACCGCACCTGCGACGAGAGCGGCATGTGGCCGCTGTCGCCGCCGCGACAACCCAAGAACCTTCCGATGGGGGGTCCGATCATCGATCGCGACTCGGCACCGGAGGAGTGGCAAGCGTTCCTGCCCGCCTGAGCGTGCTCCGGCACGCTCGGGCAGGCGGGTCCGCCGCTCGATCTCGAATGGGAAGACGAACTCGGGAGGTCCCGAGCACCGCTTGGAAAGCGGATGGCACGCGCCGCGTGTGCGTTTCGACTACGTCGTCTTCCGCCCTCCGAGGGCGCCGCTCACGGAAGAGCAGCCGGCTTTGAACACCGGCACGGAGCGCTTCGGCGCGGCGGTTCGATTCCGTCGCCCTCGGCCAAGGTAGGTGAAGCGAGCAGGGCTCGCCGCGGCTTCGAACACGGATGGACCTCCGGGTCTGAAAGTTCCCCCCGTCGGGGATCGACGCGCTTCGCGGTCCTCGAAGGAGGGCGCGGCGCGTCGATTCTTCCGCCTACCGCCTTTTGGAAGCTGAATCGCTCGTGGGAGCGGGCCCCGTTGCTAGCGGGTGCGATGTCGCAAGGCATTGGGGATCGAGACCTCCGGCTTCCGCTACGTCACCGCCACTCCGCCCGACCTCTCACTCCGCCGCTGACGCGCGCCACGTTCCCGTGGCTGCCGCAGCCCGCGCGAAGTCGCTGAAATCGCGCGCCTTCCGCCCGAGCGCGAGCTCGATGCCGTTCGCGACGTGGGAGTTGTGCCCGTCGAGCGTAGCCTCGAACAGATCGGTGAGGAAGTAGACCTCCTCTGCGGGTAGGTGCGGCAGGAGCGCCTCCTGGTACTCCGCCTTGGAGATCGGGACGTACGTGATGGTGCGGCCGGCGGCCGCCGAGATCTCCGCCAGCGCTTCGTGGAACGTCAAGAGACGCGGCCCGGTCAGCTCGTAGATCTGCCCCGAGTGACGCGAGTCAGTCAGCGCTTCCACCGCGACGTCGGCGATGTCCTCGATGTCGAGGAAGGGCTCGGCGCAGTCGCCGCCAGGGAAGGCGAACACTCCGCTCCGAACCTGATCGGCGAAGTGCCCTTCGCTGAAGTTCTGGGCGAACCAGGCGGCACGAACGACGGTGAAGCGCGCGCCGCTGTCTCGCACCGCCTGCTCGCTCGGCAACACTTGAGGCTCGCCGCGGCCGGAGAGCAGCACGATGTTCTCGACGCCGCTCGACACCGCTTGCTTGCTGAAGGCGCGGATCAGCTCGGCGGCGCCCGGGACAGCGAGATCGGGCGCGAAGGTCAGGTACACCGACGCGACACCGCGCAGCGCCTCGTCCCAAGTCGCCAGGTCGGCCCAATCGAACCGCGCTGGACCACGCCGGGAGGCGAGCCGCGTCGGACGACCGAGCCGCGTGAGCCGTTCAGCCACGCGCCGGCCCGTTTTCCCGCTCGCACCCACGATCAACGTCGCTTTCTCGTTCTTTTGCATGACTTTCTCTCCTGCTTGCTGCTGGCCTTACGAGAATCTGCATCCTGCAGGCACGCATTGCGAGCAGCTAAATCGCAGCCTATCGTTGCATTCATGCAACAGAAGCCGCGCCCCCCGAAGGCTCGCGGGCTCGCCTCCGATCTCGACTGGGACGACGTGCGACTCTTCCTGGGTCTGTGCCGCTCGCGCTCCGTGCGTGACGCCGCGGAGCAGCTCGGCGTCGATCCTTCCACCGTGTCACGGCGCCTGGCCGGGCTCGAGGAGACGCTCGCGACCACTTTGTTCGATCGCGGTCGCGAAGGGATCGCCCTGACCGAAGCGGCGGAAGATTTGATGCCGGTGGCCGAGGAGCTCGAAGCCGTGATGACTCGCTTCACGAGCGCGGCGGAGGGCCTCGAACGCGCGGCGGCCGGGCTCGTGCGCATCACTTGCCCCTCCGACGTCGCCGAGGTCGTCGTGGCGCCGCTGCTCGGCGAGCTCATCGATCGCTACCCGGCGCTTCGCATCGAGCTCGCTCCGAGCGAGACCCTCCTGGATCTCACGCGCCGAGAAGCCGACATCGCGCTCCGCACGGTGCGCCCCGAGCGCGGCGATCTGGTCGTGACCAAGGTCGCCGAGGTGCGCTGGGTGCTCGCTGCGGCGCCTGAGCTCGCCAAGCGGCTCGGCACTCTGCGCTCGTGGAGCGACGCGCCCTGGATCGGCTGGGGGGAACGCCTTTCGAGCAGCTGGCCCGCTCGCTGGGTGACGGCGCGTCTGCCCGGCGGCGATCCCGTCGTTCGCTCGGACAGCTTCATGCTGCAGGTGTCCCTGGTCGCTTCGGGGCTCGGCGTGGCGCTGGTGCCGCAGCCGAGCGCCCGGCACTATGGGCTCGTGCCCCTCAAGCTCGCCCCGGCGCTCCGAGAAGCGGCGAGCGAGTGGCCCGTGGCCGAGCTTTTCCTCGTGACGCATCGAGCGCTCCGCCAGGTCCCTCGCGTGAGCGTGGTGTGGGACCTCATCGTCGCCCGCCTTTCGTCCCGAAAGTTCGCGTGAGCGTCAACAGTGCGAGCGGGCCTTGAGAAAGCGTTCCGGGGGCTCGCCGGTCACGCTTCGAAACTCGCGGACCAGGTGAGACTGGTCGCAGTAGCCCGCGTCGTGAGCGAGCGACGTCAGCGTCTCCCCTCGCGCGTACCCCGACACCACTCGCCGGAAACGCAGGATGGACGCGAACTGCTTGGGTGAAGCGCCGACCGCGCGGCGGAAGCGCTTCTCGAGCGGGTCCTGGCTGATCCCGAGCTCCTTCGCGAGCGCGCCGATTCGCAGCGCCCCACCCGCGCGCTGAATGGCGCGGACCGCCGCAGCGACGGTGCTGTCCGGCTCGCGTGCCCGAAGGCGCCGGCTCAAGTGAGCATCGACCAGCGATACCCGCGCCTCGGCCGTTCGCGCCTCGGCCAGGCGCTCCTCGAGCTCGCGAAACTCTGCTCGCGACCAGACGTCGTCGAGCGCGATCACGTCGCCGAACCACTCGTGCAAGGGTTGTTCGAAGAACTGAGCCGCCCCGAGCTCGGTGAACGCGGTCACCACGATGCCGCCGCGAGCAGACGTCTGCATCCGCCGCAGCGTGTTCCGCACGCCGACGAGCCCCGAGCTCGCGACCGGGCGCGCGCCCTCCGGCCCTAGCAGGCCGGCCGAGCCCGCGTAGCGAAAGCCGAGCATCAACCCGGCGGTGGGCAGGACTGCGCTCTCCTCCATCGCCTCCGTCTCCATCACGGAGATCGAGCGCACGAACGGCCGAAGCCGAGGACTCGGAGCGAATGCCGAGACGCGCATGCGCTCAGCTTACACCGCCGCCTTCGAGTCACCAGCCGCCGCTCGCGATCGATGAATTTGTCCAAGTCCCGCCTCGAGGCGCGCCGCAGGCTGCCTGTATGTCGTTCGCTTTTCGCCACCTGGCCACGCTCCTTGCGCTCGGCGCCTGCTCGGCAGCGCCGCCGCCCAGCGCGCAAAGCCCCGAAGTCCCCGCCTCGGTATCTCCCACCCCCAAGGATTCCATGACGACCGACACGCCCGCCCGCAATAAGCAGACCATCCAGAGGATCTACGAAGACTGCATCAACACCGGTGACCTCGCGCGAATGGCCGAGTTCGTCGACGCCTCGTACGTGGGCCCGAACGGCGAGCGAGGCCCCGAAGGCTTCGCCGCCACGGTCGCAGGGCTGCGAGCCGGCTTTCCTGACATCCACTTCACGCTCGAAGATCTGGTCGCGGACGGCGATCGCGTCGCGCTGCGCTGGAAGTGGGAGGGCACGCACCAGAACCCCTTCCGTGGGTTCGAGCCGACCGGCAAGCGCGTCTCGAACACGGCGATCGCCATCTATGAGCTCCGCGGGGGCAAGGTCGTGCGCGCCTGGCTGCAAACCGACCGGCTCGGTTTCCTCGACGCCATGGGCGCCCTGCCAGAAAGCGTGACCGCGCGACTGCGGGGCGGCCCGCAGAACTCGCCGGGGCCTCAGCGCTAGGCGAGCACGCACGGCTCGTGGCTAAGATAGCGGCATGGCCACGAGCTACGAACAGGCGGTCGCTGCGCTCTACCAGGGACCTCTGGAGACCTTCGTGGCGGAGCGCAAGCGGCTATCCGGGGAGCTCAGGGGCTCAGGCGACAAGGAGGGCTCGGCCAAGCTCGCCAAACTCGCCCGGCCCCCGATTTCGGCCTGGGTCGTGAACCAGCTCTACTGGCGCGAGCGCGACTCTTTCGACGAGTTGCTCGAGAGCGCCGCCGAGCTCAAAAAGGGCGACCTGGGCGCGACCTCGGCTCACCGTGAAGCACTCGCGACGTTGCGGGGTCGAGCCGCCACGATCCTCACCGAATCCGGTCACGGTGCGACCGACGCCACGCTCCGCAAAGTGACGACCACGCTCTCGGCGCTGGCCGCGAACGGAGGCTTCGATCCGGATCTGCCCGGCGCGCTCAGCGCCGATCGCG
>JAEZYO010000939.1 GCA_023419055.1 Pseudomonadota bacterium
ATGGAAGGGTTCTCGCGTCTACCATGGCTCCGGGGAGATTTCGCGCGGTCGGCCCCCCAAAGAGGCGGGAAACCTTCCGCCGTTGCGGGAAACGGAACGCTCCTGCACGGGCCGTGATATCTTTTCCGGGTGTTGACGAGGCGGCGCACTCGGGTCGTAAGCTGGTTCGGTGCCGTTGGGTTCGGTGCTTTTTGCGCCCTTTCGGGTTGCGGAGGCCGCTCCGATACCGACTTCGACGACACCGGGAGCAGCGCGGGGAGCCCAGGAAGCGCGGGCACGCGCTCGGGCTCCGGCGGCGGCGGAGCGAGTTCGTCGACCGGTGGTTCGGGTCAAGCTGGGACGTCCAGCGGGACCGGCGGACGTCCCATCAATACCGGCGGCGCGGCTCCCATCGGCGGCACCACGTCGGCCGGTGGCGCCATCGCGACGGGCGGCGCGGGTCCGATCGGTGGCAGCACGGCGGTCGGTGGCGCGGCGACCGGCGGCTTCGGAGGGTTCGGCGGTGGGCCGGGCGCTTGCGTGGAATGCATCAGCACGAACTGTCCGCAGGCACAGGAGTGTCTGTCGGATCCCGCCTGTATCGAGGGCGCGATTTGCGGAGCCACCTCCTGCGTCGATCAAGGGGCTGGCGCGGCGACGTGTTGGTTGGGATGTTTCGGCGGCGACATTCAGAGGGCCCTCGCCGCGTACGGCGCCCTCACCTGCGTGGTCGATGGCTGCGGCATGCCCTGCGCGAGCGGTTTCGGACAGTGAGGCCGGGTGGCCCGGGCCCCTTCGATAGCGTAGGCTTCTACGGGTGCGGCTCGGTTCACTGACGCGAGTGCTGCTGGCGGTTGCGCTCGTGCTCGCGCAAGCGCCCTCGGCTGAGGCCCAGTTCAACCCGCAAGGGCGCAGCAAGAAGGGGAAGCCGAAAGCGAAGCCGCCCAAGGCCGGCCCGCAACCTTCGAAGCCGGGCCCCGCCGCAGCGAAACCTCCCAAGCCGGCTCCCGACGCGGAGCCGAGCGCTGGAACGCCCGCCCCGGAGACCAAACCCACGGGCCCGAGCCAGGAAGCGTTGATCGCGCGCTATCTCGGCGCCGCGCTCGCCCAGCCCGGATCCGATTTTCCGCTGCAGCGCCTGGCCGAGCTCTACCGCGAGCGGGACGGCAAGCTCGACGCTCTCGTGGCCGAGCTCGAGAAGCGTGCCTCCGACAAGGGCCAGGCACGCGAGAACGCGCTCATCGCGCTCGCCGGCGTCTACAAGCTCGACGGCAAGCTGGATCGCGCCGTCGCTACGTACGACCAGGCGATCGCCGAGCGCCCGAACTCCGCCCCGGCGCTGCTCGCGCAAGGGCGCCTGTACGAGCAGCAGGGCGACAAGAAGCGCGGGCGCGAGCGGCTGAAGCAAGCGCTGCCGCTCATCAAGGAGCCGACCGAGCAGGAAATGGTGCTGCGGTCGCTGATCACGCTCTCGCTCGATCTCGACGACTACGAAGGCGCGAAGCAAGCGCACCGCGAGCTCGTGAGCCGCGCCAAGGGCTCGTTCTTCGTGCGCGCCGAGCTCGGGCGCGAGCTCGTGAACCGGGGCAAGCACGAGCGCGCCGCCGAAGAACTACGCGAGGTGGTCAAGGCGGCCACCGGAGACAACCGCGTGCTCGCCCCGGCGCTGCGCGATCTCGGCGTCGCGCTGGCTCGCGCCGGGCAGAAGCAAGAAGCGCTGAAGGAGCTCGAGCGCGCGCTCAAGGTCGCAGGTCAGGTCGCGGGCGTGCGCCGCGAAGTCTATCAAGCGATCGCCGAGGTCTACCGAGCCGACGATCGCCTGGGCGAGCTCGTGCTCCGCCTCGAGAAGGAGCCTGCGCTCGACGCCGACGAGCTCCGGCTGCTCGGCTCCCTCTACGAGGAGACGGGCCGGCTCGACAAGGCGCTCGCCACGTACCGCAACGTCTTGAAGAAGGACCGCGGCGACGTGGGGACCCGCCTCAAGGTGGTTCAGCTGCTCGAGGTGCAAGGCGCGCTCGACCAGGCCGTGAGCGAGTACGAAGCCTTGATTCGCGCCGCGCCGCGCAACCCCGACTACGTCTTTCGCTTGGCGGAGGCGCTCATGCAGCGCGGCGAGCGAGCTCGCGCCGTCGCCGAGCTCGGCAAGCTCGAGGCGCGCTCGGGCGACGACGACGAGACCCTCGCGGCGCTGGTCGATTTCTACGAGCGAGTGGGCGAGCGAGATCGGAGCCTCGCGCTCCTGCAGCGCCTGGCCGGTAACTCCTCGAGCGATCCGCAGCACCTGGTCGAGCTCGGGGCTCGCTACTGGCAAGCGGGCGACAAGAAGCGCGCGATCGCGACCTGGCAACGGCTGCGCGTCGTGGTGCCGGATCGCTCGCAAGCGCTCTTGATGTTGGGCGAGATCTACCTCGAGCACGACATGCCCAAGGAGGCGCTCGAGGCGCTGCGAGAGGCGGCGCGCTTGCAGCCGAAGCAGGCGCGCTATCGCAAGGCCTACGCGCTCGCCCTCGAGCGCATGGGCGGCGCGGCCCCCACGCGCGAGCAGCGGCAGAGCCTCCACGACGAGGCGTTCAAGATCTGGGAGCAGCTCTTGCGCGATCCTGCTTCGGGTCGCGAGCTCGAGCGCGAAGCGCGGCAGCACATCGTGACGCTGTGGGGCCTCTCGGGCCAGCTCGCGCAGCGCGTGGGCGGGCTCGAGAAGCGCTTCTCCGGCAAGCCCCCCGATCTCGAGGCGGGGCGCCTGCTCGGGGAGAGCTACATGCGCCTCCGGCGTTACGGCGACGCGGAGCGGGTGCTCCGCCGCACGGCCGAGCTCGCGCCGGGCGACGTCGAGACGCTCGGGCGGCTCGAGCGCGCCCTGGTGCTCGAGCGCAAGCTCGACGCGGCGATCCAGGTGCTCGAGCAGCTCGCCAAGCTCGAGCCGAAGCGCGCTCGCGAGCACTACCAGCGCATGGCCGAGTACGCGTCCGAGCTCTACCGCGACGAGGACGCGATCCGCTACGCCGCGCGCGCCGTGGAGCTCAGCCCCGACGACGCTGACGGGCACAAGAAGCTCGGCGAGATGTACCGCCAACGTCAGGACAGCGCGCGCGCCATCCTCGAGTTTCGCCAGGCGATCTCCAAGAACGAGCGCCTCTTCCCGGTTTACCTCGAGCTCGCCGAGCTCTTGCTGGGCAAGGGCGACGTCGACGAGGCCGATCAGCTGCTCCGGCGCGTCGTGCGCGCCGCGCCGGACGAGGAGCTCGTACGCAAGGCCACGCGCCTCAGCATGCAGGTGAACCTCGGGCGCGGCACGCTCGAGTCCCTCGAGCGCGACCTCTTGCCGCTCGCGTTGAACAACCCCGAGCGGCCGCTCTATCGCCGGCTCCTCGTCGAAGTCTACGGAGCCATGGCGTACCCGCTCGTGCACCGAGCCAAGGCCGCGGACCCTGCTCAGGCGGAGGAAGCGCGCGCACAGCTCCGCAAGCTCGGGGAGCGCGCCGTCAAGCCGCTGCTCGACGCGCTCTCGGACGCTCGAGACACTCAGCAAGCCGTCGCGATCACGCTCTTGATGCACATCGCGAACCCGGACGCCGCCCAGGCGCTGCTCGCGTACGCCGTCGGCGACGCCGACCCTGCGCTGCGCGCGCGGGCCATGCTCGCCGTGGGGAGCCTCGACGAGCCGAAGGTGCTGCCGAAGCTTACGGAGATGTTGCTGCCGGACGGGCGCGTGCGCGCCGACGAGGCGGATCCCATCGTGCTCGCGGCGGCCTACTCCGCAGCGCGGCTCGAGTCCGCGGCCGCGCGCCCCCTGCTCGTCGCGCTCACCGGGAGTGAAGCGCCCAGCCTGCGCGCGATCGGCGTGCTCGGTCTCGGAGCGCTCGGCGACAAGCGCTCGGTCAAAGATCTGGCCCGACTGGCGCGCTCTCCAGAAGCCGGTGCCCTCACGCGCGCCGCCGCCGCTCACGTGCTCGGAG
>JAEZYO010000009.1 GCA_023419055.1 Pseudomonadota bacterium
ACCTCACGCCGCGCGGCGTGACGCTCGCCGCCGAGGACATCCGCGAGGGCATAGCGGGCGTGCTCTCGGTGTTCGTCGCCGAGCCGCAGTTCCAGGGCCAGACCAAGGATCGCCTCAACAACCCCGAGGTGCAGTCCGCCGTGGACGGCGCCGTGAGGCCCGCGCTCGAGCAGTGGCTGAACTCGAACCGCAGCATCGCCGAGCAGGTCGTCGCGCGCATCATCCTGGCGGCGCGCGCCCGAGAGGCTTCACGCGCGGCGAGCGCCCAGGTCACGCGCAAGACCGCGACCAGCGGGCGACTCACGCTGCCCGGAAAGCTGAGCGACTGCCTCTCCAACGACCGCGCGCACACCGAGCTCTTCATCGTCGAGGGTGATTCAGCAGGCGGCTCCGCCAAGCAGGGCCGCGATCGCAACCGGCAAGCGATCCTGCCGCTCCGCGGCAAGGTGCTCAACACCGAGGGCCTGGCGCTCGGGAAGGTGCTCGAGAACAAGGAGCTCGCCGATCTCGTGACCGCGCTCGGTTGCGGCGTCGGCGCGAACTTCGACCTCGGCCGTCTGCGCTACCAGCGCGTCGTGTTGCTCGCGGACGCGGACTCCGACGGGCACCACATCACGACGCTCCTGCTCACGTTCTTCTACCGGCACCTGCCCGATCTGATCAGGAACGATCGAGTGTTCATCGCGGTCCCGCCGCTCTACCGCATCGACATCGGCAAGGAGACCCACTGGGCCGCCGACGACGAGGATCGCGATCGCATCCTGAAGGAGAAGCAGAAAGGCAACGCCAAGGCAGACATCACCCGCTTCAAGGGTCTCGGCGAAATGATGCCGGCGGTCCTCTGGGAGACCACGCTCAACCCGAAGACGCGCCGCATGCTGCGCGTCGGCATCGCGGACGCCCTCGAGACCGATCGCGTGATGAACGAGCTGATGGGCAAAGATCCGAGCGCGCGCTTCCACTTCATCATGGACCGCGCAGAAGAGGCCGAAGAGCTCGATGTTTGAGCTTGAATCAGCGCCGCTCGGCCGAACGGTCGGTCTCCGCTTCTTGCCGAATTTGCGAGACCTTGCGTGCTCTTGCTTGAGACGAGCCGGATCCTGGGCTAACGCGGGGCCGCCGTGTGTCGCACACGCGTAACGCAAGAATCCGTCCGAGCGCGCCTCGGCTGCGCGAGCTCCAACCCCCGGACGTCGTGCGGCATCGAGGCTCGCTCATGAATTTGCGCTCGCTCGCGCGTCGGGTGAAAGCCCTGCTCTTGGTGGCAAGCCTGGCACTGCCCGTCCAGGCCCAGCCCGCCCCTGCGGCTCCCCCGCCCGCGCCCCCCGCCGCTCCCGCCCCGGACGCACCGGCTCCGCCGGCTGACGACGCTCCGCTCCCCCGCGGCGACGCGCCCGTGGGAGACGACACGCTCCCCGCGCCCCGCGTCCCGCCGAGCGAGGCGGAGCTCGCGAACGGGCTGCCGATCCTCTCCATCGAGGTCGGCGGTAATCGCCGGGTCACGCGCGAGGACGTGCTCACCTACCTGCGCGAGCAGGTGGGCGCCCCCTTCAACTCCGAGTCGCTGACCCAGGACGTCCGGGAGCTCTATAACTCCGGGTTCTTCGACGACATCGAGGTCGATCTCGAGCGGCGGGACGAAGGTGTCCGCCTCCGCTTCATCGTCCGAGAGCGGCCGAGCATCGCTCGCATCACCTTCGAGGGGAACAGCGACCTCGAGGCCGAGGACATCACCGAGGGCATCGAGCTCAAGGAGAACACCGTCCTCAGCCTGCCGGCCGTACGGCGCTCGATCCAGAAGATCCGCGACATGTACGCGGAGAAGGGCTTCTTCCTCGCCGAAGCCCAGAGCGAAGTCATCCCACTCAAGGACAACGAGGTCGAGGTCAAATTCAAGATCACCCAGCACGAGCAGGTGAGCGTCAAGCGCATCACCTTCATCGGTAACGAGCACATCTCGAGCGAGGAGCTCCGGGGGGTGATGTTCACCGGTAACGCCGGGTTCTTCGCGTTCGGCTCGGGTGGTCCTTTCCGTCAGGACGCCTTCGAGCGCGACGTCGCGGTGATCAGCGCCCTCTACTACGACCGCGGGTTCCTCGCCGTCAGCATCAACACCCCCCGCATCATGCTGACGCCGGATCGGAGCGGCATCGAGCTCTCGATCACCATCGACGAGGGCCCGCGCTTCAAGATCCGCCAGCTTCGCGTCTACGAGCGCGGACCGGACGGGCGCGAGGTGGAGCCGATCGACGGTCGGCGAAACCTACGAAATATGCTGCGGGCGAAGTCCGGCGACTACTTCAACCGCGCGCAGCTGCTCGAGGATCTCCAAACCGTACGAACCCTCTACCGCGACCACGGCTACGCCAACGTCGACGCGACGCCGCAGACCAACCTCGATCCTGCCACGAACGAGGTCGACGTCGTCGTCCCCGTCGAACGCGGCCCGCTCGTCTACTTCGAGCGCATCGAGGTGCGCGGCAACTCGAAGACCCGCGACAAGGTGATCCGGCGCGAGCTCGAGGTGGCCGAGGGCGACAAGTTCAGCGAGACGCTGCTCGACCGCAGCAAGAGACGCGTGACCGCGCTCGGCTTCTTCGAGCGCGTGGACGTTTCCACCGAGCAGGGCTCTGCGCCCGACCGGATGAACGTCTACATCGAGGTCACCGAGCGCCCGACCGGTACGTTCCAGGTGGGCGCCGGCTTCTCGAGCATCGAAAATTTCATCGCCACGGCGCAGGTCCAGCAGGCAAACCTGTTCGGTAACGGGCAAAGCCTCTCGCTCCAGGCGCAGGTCAGCACGCTCCGTCAGACCATCGATCTTCGCTTCTTCGAGCCCTACTTCCTCGACAGCCCGTTCAACTTCACGATCAGCCTCTACGACCAGCAGCGCATCTACCGCGACTTCTCGCAGGAGAGCCTGGGCGGTGCGCTGACCTTCGGCTACCCGCTCATCGAGCCCGAGCTGACCGCTTCGCTCACGTACACGCTGGAGCAAGACGAGGTCTCGACCCAGCGCCGCTCGACCCTGCTCGGGACCTCGGGTGCCACCAGCGTCTTCACGCGCCTGCCGCTCGCGAACCTGTTCAACGACGGCCTCACCTCGAGCCTGCGTCCCGCCCTCACGTTCGATACGCGCGACAACCGGCTCTTCCCCACGAGCGGCATCTACCTCTACGGCTCGACCGAGCTCGCGGCGGCCGCGTTCGGCTCGGACAACGAGTTCCTCCGCCACCGCTTCACGGGCCGCTTCTACTACCCGCTCGGCGCGGGCTTCGTCGTGAAGCTCAACTCCGAGCTCGGCCACGTGACGAGCCCCTCGGACGAAGGCGTGCCGATTTTCGCCCGCTTCTTCCTGGGCGGCATCATGGACGTCCGCGGCTTCACGTTCCGCTCGATAGGTCCTCGCGTCGGCCTCACGGGGTCCACCGATCCGAACAGCGCGCCGATCACCAACGGCGCGAACATCGGCGGTAACCTGATGTACTTCCAGAACCTCGAGCTGGAGCTCCCCATCGTCGAGTCCGTAGGGCTCCGCGGCGTCATCTTCACGGACGCGGGCAACGCCTGGAACCTCGAGCGCAACTACTGCGACACGGGCGGCGTGGCGATCGCCTACGACGAGATCAGCCCCTGCTTCGACGGCATCTCGAGCCTCACCCGCCTCCGCACCTCCTGGGGCTTCGGCTTCCGCTGGTTCTCGCCGCTCGGCCCGCTGCGTTTCGAGTGGGGCTACCCGTTCAAGCGGCTGCCGTACGAAGACTCGTCCGTGTTCGAGTTCACCATCGGCAACTTCTTCTGAGACGGCTCGCGCGTTCGAGCGACCAGGGGCCCAGGTGGGGACGCGCAAACGCGCGGCCGCGAACCGACCCCGGTGGGAGCAGCCCTTGACGGGCGGAAGCGGCTTCGGGACCATCGCGGATCGAATGGTGGACGGGCCGGGTCATCGCGTGCTGAAGGGGCGCTTCGAGCTGCTCGATCGAATCCGCACGGAGGGCCGCCACCGCGCCTACGTCGGGCGCGATCTCGCGACTGGCAGCAGCGTCTTCATCAAGCACCTGCCCTGGTCGTAGATCCGAGACTGGAAGACGGTCGAGCTCTTCGAGCGCGAGGCCGCGTCAGCGTTCGGGTCGAGTTCGAAGGCGGAACGGGGTTGTCGCGCTCCGCCGTGGTCCTGGATGGTGGGACGAGATCGGAGAACGACTGCCTGCGCGCGAGCTTGAAGGAGCTGTCCTTGACCAAGCCGGGTCGCGACGATCAGCTCGTCAACGTCCATACTCGCATCGAGTACGGGAAGGTCGCTCAGTGACGGAACGACAGCTCGCAGCCCGCTCGTGGCTCTGCTCCGCGCGCGCCTCCTGTCGTTCGCCTCGCTCTCCGTCTTCGCAGTCCGGCTCTTTCGCCTGGAAGGTGTTGGCGCTGGCGGTCCTCCCCACGTACGCGCTCTCCTCGATCTTCCACCTGCTCGTCCTCCGGGTCCTCCATGGTCGAGCCGGCAGAAGCGCTCCCTACGACGGCCATCGCGGAGCCAGCGGCTCCGAGCGTGAAGGCGAGCGACGCCGTCGCGCTCAGCCAGCACCTCCTACAAACCCGCTCGTGGGTCAGGGTGGCGGGCGCCTTCCACGGCGGCATCGTCCTGTCGATCTCCTCGCGACGGCGCGCGACCTGTCGCTCGGGGACGAGACGACCAAGGCCGGCACGTGGCTCATCCCCATCGTGACCGCCGCGCTTTCTTGTTACGTCCTTCTCGCGGCCGGGAGGGTGGAGCTCCGGGGCCCGAACAGCGAGGCGTTGCCGCGGCTCGCGCGCGCCCTCCACGGCCACCACGGGCTCTGGGTCGGGTGGGCGCTGGTCGTCGCCCTCAAGCTCATTCTCTCGTGATCCCGGTGAGTTGCGCGCCCAGGTAACGGATCCCTCGCCCCCGGCGTACTCAAGGGCATGACTCGCTCCGCCCTCCCCGCCCGGCGCGTCTTCTCCCTGACCGCCGCCGGCATCGTCACCCTCTTCGGTTTGGCGTCCACCCAGGCCTGCTCGCGCCGCTCGGCTCCGTCCCCGGAGACCAACGCGGCGAACACTCCGGCGTCCGCGGCCTCGGCGCAGCCGCTGCCCCGCGCGCTCTCGGCCCGCACCTACGCGAAGCCGTCCGACGCCGATCTCAAGAAGAAGCTCACTCCGCTCGAGTACGAGGTCACCCAGCGTGACGCGACCGAACCGCCCTTCCAGAACCAGTTCTGGGACAACCACCGCGACGGTTTGTACGTCGACGTCGCGAGCGGCGAGCCCCTCTTCAGCTCGCGAGACAAGTTCGATTCCGGCACTGGTTGGCCGAGCTTCACTCGCCCGGTCGACCCCGCGCGCGTGGTGACGAAGAGCGACGTGTCGATCGGCGTCGAGCGCACCGAGGTCCGCTCACGCGACGGAGACTCGCACCTCGGCCACGTCTTCGACGACGGGCCGAAGCCGACGGGCCTGCGCTATTGCATCAACTCGGCTTCCCTGCGCTTCATCCCGGTGGATCGCCTCGAAGCCGAAGGCTACGGCGACTATCTGCCCCTCTTCACGGGCTCGGC
>JAEZYO010000931.1 GCA_023419055.1 Pseudomonadota bacterium
GAGCTCGGGATCCCATTGGTATTGGCTGCGGCCGAGCCAAGCGTTGACGTCGTTGATCGCCGCGAGCGTGCCCGTAAAGTCCTGCTCTCCGACGCTCTGGCCGTCGACGTACAGGACGAGCTCGTCCGCCTCGGAGTCGACCACGAGCACGACTTGGGTCAGCATGGAGAGAGTGAGAGGGGGCGCGTCGATGGCCACCTCTCCGGCGGTGCCGTTCGTCGAGTAGCCCGCTCGCAAGAAGTCGCCTTCCGACTTCGGCGTCACGAAGAGGTAGGTCTTTCCGCTGTCCGGGTTGTCCTCGGGCGATGACGCGGTCGAGTCACCGAAGTCGAAGATGCGCTGCCAGGGGTCGCCGCCGCCCCAGGTGACCCAGCACTCGATGGTCACGTCGGTCAGGGAGGACACGAGCCCGTTCGGTAGGTCGACGTAGCCACCGTCCTCGCCACCGCCGAGCAGCACGACTCCCTTGCCTCCGACGGTCGAGAATGTCGCCCCGTTCACGAGCTCCCCGTGCGCGCTGCCCGCGCGATCGGTGACCTCGGTCCCCGTGGCTTCGAAGTCGTACCGATGAAGGAGCGCGGCCTTCAAGCTCTCGCAGTCGGCGCCCGTGTCCGGGGAACTGTCGGGCACGCCGCAACCGCAAGTCCCCGGCGAGAGCTTGTTTGGATCGTCCGGGCACTCGTCGGTGACGGGTGGCTCGCCACCCTCGCCTCCTGCGCCGGCCTCGCTGACGCTGCTCCCTCCCGAGCCCGAGCCCGAGCTCGAGGCGCCAGCGGAGCCACCCGAGCCATTCGAGCCACCAGGTGAAGGAGCGCTTCCGCCCGAGCCGGTAGACCCGACGCTCGCCTGGCCTCCCGTGCTCGGGCCGCTTCCTCCCGCGCCGCCCGAGAGATCGCTCGAAGCGCGCGGCACGTCGTAAACGGAGCACGCGAAAAGCAGCGCCACCCCCGAAACGAAGACGCCGCCCGGGAAAGCGCGCGCCCCCGCGCGGAGTTCGGCCGAAACCAAGGAGGGGCGTCGCACGACTTAAAAAACCTACCACCTTGTCTAGCGGAAAAGAGCGCTCTTTTGCTTGGAAAGAGCACGCATGCGACTCGCACCTTTCCCGACGTTCCTTGCCCGACTCCTGCCGTGCTCACTCGATTCGTTCAGCCCGCGCCGACGTGATCGATCAGGAAAACGGGGCGCCGCTCTCGGGCCGAGCGGACCAGGTCGATGCGGCCGCGGATGGTGTATTCGCTGACCTCACCGTCGACCAGGATGTTCTGCGTCACGTGCCAGACATCGCCGACCGGCTCGACCACGGTGTTTCTCGGGCTCCTCCCGTCCGCGTCGAGCTGGATGGCGAGGCCCTCGTCGAAGAGCGGGCGTATGGCGCGCTCGAGCGAGGGGGCGTCGGGGAGGAGATCGCCGGGTTCGACCAGGTCCAGGATGGTGTCGTAGTCGCGCTCCTGCAGGGCGCGCAGCATCGAGAACAGGTGGTTGCGGACGAGCGCGGTGAACAGGCGCGTATTGCGCGTGATGTCGTCGGCCGCGCCCTCCTCGTCGGCCGCGCTGTCCTTCGGCACGTAGGTGGGGTTTTTCAGGCGCTCCCACTCGTCGATCAAGCTGGAATCGACGCCGCGGACCAGCGTGCCCAGGTACTCGATCACCTCGTCCACCTCGGGCGTGCGTGAGAGCTCCGGGATGGTCTGCTGCAAGGTCTTGTAGACCTCCGAGAGGTAGCGCAAGAGAAGTCCCTCGGAGCGCGAGAGGCCGTACTCTTTCACGTAGCCGCTGAACGACTGCAGGCCCTCGAGCATCTCGCGCGCGATCGATTTCGGCTTCAGGACCTCGCGCGACACCCAGGGGTGATCCTTCGAGAAGATCGAGAAGCTGTCGAGCAAGAACTCGAGGTTCGGCTTCGGGTGCTCGATCTTGTCGAGCTCCTGCATGCGCTCCTCGTACTCGACGCCCGCCGCCTTGAGCTCGAGCAGCTTCTGCGTCTTCAGCTTGTCCACCTGCATGCGCAGGATGACCTCGGGATCTTCGACGATGGACTCGACGAGCGTGAGCACGTCGAGCGCGTAGGTCGGGCTCTCGTTCGAGAGGCGCTCGACCGCGTCCACGATGTAGAGACCGAGCGCGTGAAAGAGCGAAAAGTCCTCCTGGAGCTCGGCGTTGAGGCGCACGCCTCCGCCGTCCGCGGCGCTCCGGAACTCGATGATGCCCGCCTGGTAGAGCGAGCGCAGGAGCTCGAGCGCGTGCCTTTTGTGCTGGCGCTTGCGCGGCGGGGGCTCGAGGCTGTCTTTCACCAGGTTCTTCATGGCGTGGCAGCCGCCTTCCGGGCGGCTCAGCACCTGGAGCAGCATCGCGTGCGTCACCTGGAAGCGCGACTCGAGCGCCTCCGGCTCAGAGCTCACCAGGCGCTCGAACGTCGCCTTGTCCCAGTGCACGTAACCCCAATCCGGAGGCTTCTTCCTGACGAACTTCTTCTTGTTCCCGGCGCTCGCTTTGGCTTCGAGCCGCAGGTTCTCGACCACGTGCTCGGGCCCGAGCGCCACCACGAACCCCTGCTCGTCGAAGCCCTTGCGGCCCGCTCGCCCGGCGACCTGCTTGAAGTCGCGGACGGAGAGGATCCGCACCTTCTCGCCGTCGTACTTGCAGAGCTTCGTGAAGAGCACGGTGCGGATCGGCACGTTCACGCCCACGCCGAGCGTATCGGTGCCGCAGATGATCTTGAGCAGACCCCGCTGCGCGAGCTTCTCGACCAGGAGCCGGTAGCGCGGCAAGAGGCCCGCGTGGTGAATGCCGATGCCGTGGCGCAGGAGCTTCTGCATCTCCTTGCCGTGGGGGCTGCGGAAGCTCACCCCGACGAGCGACTCGGCGATCTGCTTCTTCTCTTCCTTCGTGCAGAAGTCGACGCTGAGCAGGCTCTGCGCGGCCTCCGCGGCGCCGCGCTGCGTGAAGTTCACGATGTAGACGGGCGCGCGGCCCTGACCGACGAGCGTCTGCACGGCCTCCTGCAGGAGCTTGTCCTGGTACTCGAAGGTGAGGGGCACCGGTCGCTCCACCGAGCGCACCGTCACGACCTCCGCCCCCGTGTGCTCGGCGAGCAGCTTCTCGAACGCGCTCACGTCGCCGAGCGTCGCGCTCATCAAAACGAACCGGCTCCGGGGCAACGTGAGGAGCGGCACCTGCCAGGCGACGCCGCGCTCCTTGTCCGAGAAGTAGTGGAACTCGTCCATCACCACGTAGTCGACCGGCGCATCCGCGCCCTCCGCGAGCGCGATGTTGGCGAGGATCTCGGCGGTGCAGCAGATCACCCTCGCGTCCCGGTTCACGGTCGCGTCACCGGTCATCATGCCGACGTTCTCGGGGCCGAGCTCGCGGCAGAGCGCGAAGAATTTCTCGCTGACGAGCGCCTTGATCGGGCAGGTGTAGAAGGAGCGTCGTCCCTCGGCGAGCGCCTTGAAGTGAACGGCCGCCGCGATCAAGCTCTTGCCGGAACCAGTCGGCGTATTGACGATGACGTTCGCGCCGCTCATCACGGCGAGGACGGCCTCTTCTTGGTGGGGGTAGAGGGTGAGGCCGCTCTCGGCGGCGTAGCGCAGGAAGCCCTCGAGCACGGCGTCCGCGTCGGCGCCGTCTTCCGGCAAGCAACCAAGGAGCGGAGGGGTCTCGGTCATGGGGGCGCTTGCCGTGCCACGGCATCGGCCGGTTGGCTACCGCTCGCGTGCTAAGGAGGGCCGTGGTCGAGCTGCCGATCCTTTATTTGCCGGGAGCGAGCGGACGGTCCGCGGTTTGGAAGCCGGTCGCCGAGCGGCTCGCCCGTCGCCGCAAGCCAGTGCTCGCCGGGTATCCCGGCTGGGGCGACGCTCCTTCCGAGACTGCGCTCGGCTCGTTCGCCGGGCTCGTCGCTTGGCTCGCGGAGCGGACCCCCGAGCGTTGCGATTTGGTCTCGCTCTCGGCAGGCTCCGAGCTCGCGCTCGAGCTCACTCTCGCGTTTCCCGAGCGGATCCGGCGGGTCGTGCTCGTCACGCCCGCGAGCGGGTTCGACTGCAGGAGGGCCGGCGCCCTGGACTTCCGCGACGCCTTCCGCGAGCGCCGGCCCGACGTTCCCGGTTGGTTCCTCGAGCCGCGCGATCTCGGCGAGCGCCTGTCGCTCGTGCTTCAGCGCACGCTGATCGTGGTCGGAACGAATGATCCGATCGCGCCCCCGCTGGCCGGCGAGCTCTTGTGCTCGCGCTTACCGGACGCAAGGCTCGAGGTCGTGGAGGGAGCGACGCACGACCTCGAGGAGCAAGAGCCCGATCTTCTGGCCGCCTTGATCGAAGCCCACCTCAGGCGTTGACGAGCCCGAGCTGCCTCAGGAGGCCGAGCTCGTCGGTCAAGCGATGGTGCGCCACGATCCGGTTTCCCCGAAACTGCTCGATCGTGATTTGCGACACGTCGAACGAGCGACCCGTCGGAGGGGTGCCGAAGAAGTCGCCGAGGTGCGTCCCCGTCATGCGGGTGCGGACGGCGACCGCAGAGTCGCCCTCGACCAGATCCAGGATCTCGTACTCGAGGTCCGGGAAGGCGCGGCGCAGCGCGAGCACGACGTCCACGACCCCGTCGGGGCCCCGCGACTGCGCGGGCGACGCCGTGGAGTGATTGACGTAGTCGGGGGCGAGGAGCTCGGCGGTGAGCTCCACCTTGCCCTGGTTGAAGAGCTCCTCGAAGTAGCGGCGAATCACGATCTCTTTCTCGGTCTGCATGGTGTCTGCCTCCGTCGAGAAAGCTAGGCAATCGGCCGTGATACGTCCAAGATCGCTTTTTGCCTCTGTGATATCGACTTGGTATCAATAGGCGATGGAGCTCCACCTCTTGCGCTCGTTCGTCGCCGTCGCGGAAGAGCTGCACTTCGGGCGCGCCGCGCGGCGGCTCCACCTGTCGCAGCCTCCGTTGAGCAACCAGATCCGCCGGCTCGAGGACGACCTCGGCGTGCGCCTGTTCGAGCGCACGCGGCGCAGCGTCTCCATGACCGAAGCGGGCGCCGCCCTGCTCGGTCGCGCTCGCCACCTCCTCGCCGAAGCCGAGCGCGCTCGCGCAGAGGTGGCGCGCGTCGCCAAAGGCGAGGGGGGAGCGCTCGCCATCGGTTACACGCCCACCGCCACGTACGACCTCTTGCCGCTGCTCGTTCCGCGCTTTCGCGCTCAGGCGCCTGACGTCCGCCTGGAGCTCTCCGAGATGAGGAGCGCGCTCCTCCCGGAGGCGCTCCGAACGGGGCGCGTCGAGATCGGCTTCGCCTGCGCGCCGGTCGATACGCGCGGCGTGCTCGAGAAGGTCCTCGTGCGCGAGCGCCCGATGGTCGCGCTCCCGAGCGCCCACCGCCTCGCGAAGAAGGAGCGGCTCAAGCTCGCCGACGTCGCCGGGGAGCCGTTCGTGCTCGTGCGCCGGGACATCGAGCCGGGCTGGGCGGACGGCGCCGCGAACGCGATGTCGCGTGCCGGGGTCGAGCTCGACGTGGTGCAGGAGACGGACTCCAAGATCGCGCTGCTCGGTCTCGTCGCGGCAGGAGTAGGACTCTCGATCGTTTCGGAGTCCATGGGGAGCCTCCAACGCCGCGGAGTGACGCTGCGCCCGCTCGCCGGCATCTCGTATCGCTTCACGCTCTCGCTCCTCTATACGACCACCCCGTCGCCTCGAGCGGCCGAGTTCATCGCTTTGGCGCGGGAACTCAGCGACCCGTCAAGAGGTAGAGGAGCACGCTCGCGAGCACGAGCAGCAAGAGCGGCTTCAAGATGAAACCGAGCAGTGAGGCCCAACTCGCGCTGAGGGAGCGACCCTGGCTGCGATCGCAAGCCAGGCAGATGGCCCACTGTCCTGCGCCCCCGGTCGTGAGCACGCAGCAATCGCCGCACACCGGCTTTCGACAGCGCGCGCAGGGTCCCGCGGCGACCTCGCCGCAAGAAGTGCAGCGCGCGACGCCCCCGCCGTCACCGTGCGATAGGAGTTGTCCGCTCACGGGCTCGGCACGGTGCTGGACGTTCGTCGCCGCCGCAACCAGAGCTTTGCGGTTTCGTCAGCATTGCGCGTTTCTAGGCTCCTCTCGACTCTGAGGAACCGCTCATCGCCTCAGCGACTCGGAAGCTCACTTCGAGAAGTCGTCGCTCGACGTCACCTGGTTGGGCGATTCGGCTCGAAATTTGCTTCTAACAAGTCAAAGCATGACTCAACACGACCGACGATCAAATGCGGGAGACGCAAAGCCCACGCAAGCAGCCGACTCGAAGGCCTCGAAGACCGAACCCGGCAAGCGCGCGTCGAAGCCGGCGTTCGTCAGGCGTGACGGGAGTGGACATCTCGACCCGAGCTATGAGGCGACTTTGCTGGCGACGAGCGGCAGGAACCAGACGAAGGACGACGATCGAGCCTTCGTGGACGAGTCACATAGCTCCGACGCGCTCGCCGAACAGCTGGGCGAAGGTTTCGTCGAGACGGCGACCACCGGGCAGTACGAGGGTGAAGACGTCTTCGACCAGGTGGTAGCCGAAGAGAACGGGGGCCCCTTCATCGAGACCAGCGCGCGGACGGAGTTCGCCCACGGGACCGATGAGTCGAACATCAAAGGGGCGACGCGCGAGCCGTTCCCGAAAACCTGACTGCCTCCGCGTGAGCTTACTTCTCGCCTTGGGTCCGACAAGCCTCCTTTTGCGGCATCACCCCTCTTCCTAGGGTTGCACGGCGGGCTCTGCGCAGTACCCTCAGAGGGTGCACCGCGGTGCGCCGAGTTTCGTGGAGTTCGGCTTCGGACGCGGCCGCCGAGCGCGACCCGCCGTGACCGGACGGGTGTAAGCGATGAACGCCTGATTCAAGCGTCCCGCGCTCGAGATCGAGCTCCGGGCGAAAGAGGGAGGTTTCATGGAAGCCGTAGGTAGGACCAAGCCGAAGGCCGTCGTGCTCATTCACGGCCTCTGGATGACGGAGCGGAGCTTCGAGCACTGGGTCGCTCGCTACGAAGCGCGTGGTTACCAGGTGATCTGCGAGCCCTGGCCGCGGATGAACCGCCCGATCGAGGAGCTCCGGCGCGACCCGTCGGCGCTCGCGGGCCTCGGCGTGACCGAGGTGGTGGTTCACTACGATCGCCTCATCGGTAGGCTCGATCCGCAGCCGATCATCATCGGGCACTCGTTCGGCGGGCTCGTCACGCAGCTGCTCCTCGATCGCGGGCTCGGCTCGGCCGGGGTGGCGATCGGAACCGCTCCGATCAAGGGCGTCGTCAAGCTGCCGCTCTCGACGCTGCGCGTCTCGTTGCCGGCGCTCTCCAACCCGGCGAACCTGCGGCGCGCGGTCTCACTCACGCCGAAGCAGTTCCACTACGCTTTCACCAACACGCTGAGCGAAAAAGAGTCGCTCGAGGTGTACGAGCGGCATCAGGTGCCTGGGCCGGATCGAATGATCTTCCAGGCGGCGTTCGCGAACCTTGCCCCGGCAGCGGCGACGCGCGTCAACTTCGCGAACAGTCACCGCGCGCCGCTCCTCCTGGTCGCGGGCAGCGAGGATCACATCAGCCCGGTTTCGGTGAGCCGCGCGAGCGCGCGCCTGTACCGGAAGTCACTCGCCGTGACGGAGGTCATGGAGTTCACCGGTCACTCTCACTACATCCTCGGCGAGGAAGGGTGGGAGAAGGTCGCTGACTTCTGCCTGAACTGGGCCGAGACCCCGCCGACCACGTCGATGCGGGCGGCGTGAGCCTCGAGCTCAGGCCTCGAGCGCCGCGTCGAGGGCCGCCTTCAAGGGCGCGACCTCCGGGCGATTCTCGTAGCGCTCGCCGTTGATGAAGAGGGTGGGCGTGCCGATGATGCCGCTGCGGATGGCGGCGACGGCGAGCTCCTTCACCCGCGCGGCGTAGCGGTGCTGGGTGAGCGCGGCGCGGCACTCGTTCGCGTCGAGGCCGATGGCGGTGGCGTACTCGACGAGGTGCTCGAGGTCGTGCCGCCCCTCGTGGGTGAAGAGCTCACGGTGCATCGGCCAGAATTTGCCGTGCGCGGCCGCGAACTCCGAGACCTCGGCGGCCTGCTTGCTGAACCCGTCCGCTCGCGACTTCGGGACGTGCCGGTAGACGAAGCGAAGACGCCCCTGAAACTCGCTTCGCACCTGCTCGATCACCGGGAACGCCTTCACGCAGTACGGGCACTCGAAGTCTCCGTACTCGATCAAGGTCACCTTCGCGTCGCTGGGGCCGTCAACGTGGTCGTGCTCGGTGATCGGAGTCGGATGCATGGTGAGCGAACCATAGCGCGCGAGCCTCGGCTTTGACAGGTCAGGGCGCGTAGTGCAAAAGTCCCGATCGACGGCGGCGCGTGTCCGCCCCTTGGCACGTGTCGAAATACCGCCACTCGATCCCTGACAGCGCGCTCGCCGTGCTCGAGTGGTGCGCGCTCGGCGCCCTCGTCGGAGTCGTCGCCGGCGCAGGCTCGGCACTCTTCCTTTTCTTGCTCGAAGTCGCGACCGAGTTTCGGCTCCGTCACGAGCTCATCGTGTGGGCGCTGCCCGTCGCGGGGCTCGGCATCGGGTGGGTGTACGAGCGCTTCGGGCAGTCGATCAAGGCGGGCAATAACCTCGTGATCGACACCATCCACGACGACGGGCCGGAAATCCCGGTTCGGATGGCGCCGATGGTGCTCTTCGGCACGGTGCTGACGCACCTCTTCGGGGGCAGCGCGGGTCGTGAAGGCACCGCCGTGCAAATGGCCGCGAGCGTGACCGACTGGCTCGCCCATCGGCTGCGCCTCGCGGCGAAGAAGCGGCGGCTCCTGCTCGCCGCGGGCGCGGCAGGCGGCTTCGGGTCGGTGTTCGGAACACCGATAGCCGGCACCCTCTTCGGGCTCGAGTTCGTCGTGCTCGGCCGGCTCGAGTACGGCGCCCTGGTCCCGGCGCTCGTAGCCGCGCTGGTCGGCGACTTCGTCACGCAGTCCTTCGGGATCGCGCACACGCTCTACCCGCGAGTCGCCGCGATCCCGCTCACGCCGCTCCTCTTCCTCAAGTGGCTCGTGTTCGCGGCGGCCGTAGCGCTCGTCACCACGCTGTTCATCGAGCTCTCGCACTTCTTGCGCCGCCAAGGGGAGCGCCGGATCGCGCGCCTGCCGCTTCGGCTCTTTCTGGGAGGGGTACTGGTCGTCGCGCTCTGGCAGCTCGTCGGCACGAGCGACTACCTCGGGCTCGGCGTGCCGACCATCGTTCGCTCCTTTCACGACCCGGCGCTGCCCGCGGAAACATTCGCGCTGAAGCTCCTGTTCACCGCCGTGACGCTCGGCGCGGGGTTCCTCGGAGGGGAGGTGACGCCGCTCTTCTTCGTCGGCGCGGCGCTCGGAAACCTCCTCGCAAAAATCCTCGGGTTGCCGCTCGAGCTCGCGGCGGGCGTCGGCATGGCGGCAACCTTCGCCGCGGCTTCGAACACGCCGCTCGCTCTCTCGATCATGGCCGTGGAGCTCCTGGGCGCGGCGGCGCTACCCCACGTCGCCGTCGTCTCGGTGGTGGCTTACCTCCTGGCCGGGCATCGCAGTATCTATTCGGCACAGCGCGTGCGGGAGCGGAAGGCGGGCGGCCCCCTTTCTCGGCCCACTGCACTTCGGGACTGGCCTCCCCGCTGAGCCGGCGCCGAAGCCCCTTGGGCCGGCCCTCGGGCGAGTGCTATGACCCATCCTGCCCGTGGTCACGTCTACCGCCGTTCTCGCCCAGGCCCCCGTGGCCCAACCCACCGAGCTCGTGAGCAACTGGGGACGCTTGCCGGTTCCGGGGCGCGAGCTGCTCGGGGAAAACCTCGAGCGCGCGACACAGGGCGCCGTGCTCTCGCGGGGCCTCGGTCGTTCCTACGGTGACTCCGCCCAGCCGGCGAACGCCTCGGACAAGCTGGTCGGGACGCGCCTCGCGAACCGCATCCTCGCGTTCGACGAACAGACCGGCGTCGTCCGCGCCGAGGCCGGGCTCGCGCTCGCGGAGCTCAGCCGGCTCTCCATGCCGCGCGGCTGGTTCACGCCGGTCACGCCCGGCACCAAGTTCGTCACGCTGGGCGGCATGGTCGCGAGCGACGTCCACGGCAAGAATCATCACCGTGAAGGGTGCTTCGGCGCGCACGTGCAAAGGCTGCGCGTTCGCCTGGCGGACGACAGCGTGGTCGAGTGCACCCCCGAGCAGGACTCGGACCTCTTCTACGGCGTCATCGGCGGCATGGGCCTGCTCGGCCACATCCTCGAGGTCGAGTTCACGCTCCAGCGCATCCCGAGCCAGATGATCTGGATGGAGAGCCAGCGCGTCCACGACATCGACGAGTACTGCGCCGAGCTCTCGCGCGCCGCGCCCGCCTTCCCGATGACCATGGGCTGGATCGACTGCCTCAACCGAGGGAAATCGATGGGCCGCGGCATCCTCATGGCGGGGCGCTGGGCGACCGCGGAAGAAGCCGGCGGAAAAGTGCCGCCCAAGAAGGCAGAGGTCACGTTCCCGATCGAGCTGCCCAACTGGGCCCTGAACCCGCTCACGGCAAAGCTCTTCAACACCGCTTACTACTGGAAGCACCTGCGCCGGCAGAGCAAGGGCGTCGTCAGCCCCGAGCCCTTCTTCTACCCGCTGGACGCGATCCTCGAGTGGAACAAGGCCTACGGCTCCCGCGGCTTCACGCAGTACCAGTGCGTGCTGCCGCGCGCGGCCGGCGCGCCCGCGGTGCGCGAGTTCATGGAGCTCCTCACCAAGCTCGGCGGCGCCTCGCCGCTCTGCGTGATCAAGGACTGCGGCCCCGAGGGCAAGGGCGTCCTCTCGTTCCCGCTCGAGGGCACCTCGGTCGCCGTCGACATGGCCGTCTCGCCCGACATCCAGCGCATCGTGGACCGGCTGAACGAGTTCGTGATCGCAGCCGGCGGGCGCATCTATCTCACGAAGGATCGCTTCACCCGGGCGGATCACTTCAGGGCCATGGAGCCGCGCCTGCCGCGCTTCATGGAGCTGCGCGACAAATGGGATCCCAAGCGGCGCTTGCGGAGCGCGCAGTCGAAGCGGTTGTTCGGAGACGCTGGATGAAGGCAGTCGTGTTCGGTGGGACGACGGGCATCGGGAGGTCCATCGCGCGGAAGCTGTCCGAGCGCGGCGACTCGGTGTTCTTGATGGGCATCGACGAGGACGATCTCGCGCGCAGCGCGGCCGATCTCAAGGCGCGCCACCCCGCGCAAGCCGACGTCGGCTACGCGGTCTGCAACCTCGAGCAGCCCGAAGGCTTCGCCTCGGCGCTCGACGCCGCGGACGCCAAGCTCGAGAAGTTCGACAGCGTGATCGTGACCGCCGCGATGTTCGCCTCGCAGGAGCAGCTCGAAGCCGACATCGAGCTCACGCGCCGCCTGGTGACCGTGAACTACGCGAACACGGTCGTCTTCTGCGAGCACGCGCGCAAGCGCCTCCTGGCTCGTGGCGGCGGGCGGCTCACCGTGTTCTCCTCGGTGGCGGGCGATCGCGGGCGCAAGCCGGTGGCCATCTACGGCTCGAGCAAGGCCGGCATCGCGGTCTACCTCGAGGCGCTCGACCACAAGTTCCACTCCGCGGGCCTCTCCGTCTTGTGCGTGAAGCCCGGCTTCGTGAAGACGGGCATGACCGCGGGCCTCAAGCCTCCGCCCTTCGCGGGCGAGCCGGAGAAGGTGGCGAGCGACGTGATCCGCGCCATGGATCGGCGCAAGGCGCTGATCTACACGCCCGGGATCTGGGCGCTCGTGATGCTCGTGATCCGCTCCTTGCCGCGCTTCGTCATGCGCAAGATCGGGTTCTGAAGGAGGGTAAAAAGATGGATCGGGTCCTGATCTTCGGCGCCACTTCGGCGATCGCGGCCGAGGTCGCGGAGCTCCACGGAAAGCGCGGGGACGAGCTCGTGCTGGTCGGCAGGAACGCGGACAAGCTCGCGGCGGTCGCCGCTCGCTGCGCTCCCGTGAAGGCGCTCACCGAGCGCGCCGATTTCGCCGAGCTCGGCTCGAACGAGGCCCTGGTCGAGCGCGCCCTCTCGCGTCTCGGCGGCGTCGATCGGGTGCTCATCGCGCACGGCGATCTCGGCGATCAGCTCGCGAGCGAGCGCTCCTTCAAGGACGCCGAAGCGACCATCGTCGCGAACTTCACGAGCGTGGTCTCGCTCCTGATCCCGATCGCGAACTACTTCGAGTCCGAGCGCCGCGGCAAACTCGGCGTCATCACTTCCGTCGCCGGCGAGCGCGGCCGCCCGCGTAACTACACTTACGGCGCGGCGAAGGGCGCGCTCAACGTCTACCTCCAGGGCCTCCGCACGCGCCTCTACGCGGCGAACGTCGAGGTCACGACCTTGAAGCTCGGCCCGGTGGACACGCCCATGACGCGCGACCACGAGAAGCACCTGCTCTTCGGCAAGCCGAGGTCGGTCGCCGAGAGCATCGTGCGCGCCATGGACGCTGGCGTCCCCGAAGCGTACGTGCCCTTCTTCTGGCGCGCGATCATGCCGATCGTGAAGAACACGCCCGAAGGCTTGTTCCAGAAGCTCCCGTTCTTGTCCGGGCGCTGAGCCTCGTGGGAATGCGCTCGCCGCGCTGCGAGCTCGACGGTCGCCCGTATATTCCTTGACGGGTATATGCCCGTGTGGGAATGTAAACGGCGTGATCGAGACGCTCGCCGCGCTCGCCGAACCGAATCGGCTCAAAATAGTGGAGCTCCTCAGAAAGGGCCCGCAGCCGGTGGGCGACATCGGCGCGCGCCTCGACCTCGCGCAGCCTCAGGTGTCCAAGCACCTCAAGGTGCTGCGCGGCGCGGGGCTCGTCACGGTGCGCCCCCTTGCGCAGCAACGGCTCTACGAGCTTCGGGCAGAGCCGCTGCTCGCGCTCGACCACTGGCTCGAGCCGTACCGCCGCTTCTGGGACGAGCGGCTCGACGCGCTCGAGGCACGGCTCGATCGCATGCCCGAACCGAAACCTCGCGCCCCGCGCGGCAGGAGGAAGAGAAAATGAAGGGAAAACTCGGCAAACACGGCGAGCGCCACACGCTCCGCTTCGAACGCACCCTCCGTCACTCCGCGGAGAAGGTCTGGCTCGCGCTCACCGAGGACGGCGAGCTCAGCCACTGGTTCCCGGCGCGGGTCCTGGGCTCCCGCGCGAAGGGCGAGAAGCTCCGCTTCGTCTTCCCCGATCCGGAGTCCAAGGTGACGGGCGAAATGCAGGACGTCCAGGCCGAGGCTCAGGACGAGCACCTCGCCGCGCACGGGGACGCCGGGATGGAAGGAGAGGTGATCGTCTTCGACCCTCCGCGCGTGTTCGAGTTCACGTGGCACACCGAGCTCATGCGCTTCGAGCTCGAGCCGGTCGAAGGCGGCACGCGGCTCGTGTTCACGCACACCTTCGACGAGGAGCCGGCCGCCGCGCGGAACGCCACCGGTTGGGAAGTGTGCTTCGAGGCGCTCGAACGCCGCCTCGACGGCGAAGCTCCGCTCCAGCACGGGGTCGAGCATTTCGACGCGCTCTTCGCCGAGTACGCCGAAGCCTTCGGTCCGCGCGCCTCGGCCAGCAAACGGCCCGGCGCCGCCGAGTGAGCCTCGACGGACGGCGTGATGAAGCACTGCCCGGCGCGCTGAGCGCGACGCCCGCGTGGGTGGAAGGCTGCTCGGTCCAAGCCGTTTCCACGCTGCCTTGCCAGCTGCCGGCCAAGACGGAGCGTGCCTTCGTGAGCGTCGCGAGCCGACGTCCAGGCTCGTTCCGCTAGGGCTTGTGCCGCGTTGTGCCAGAACCGACGAGGCAACTCGAGCGATTTTTGATCCGTCTCGCCTGGCTGGAGCCGCTTTGGAGGCGAGGACGATGGAGAGGCCAACTTGGAGGGCACTGCTCGTGGCCGCGCCGTGCTTGGCGCTACTCGCGCTCGCCTGCGGGAGAACGTCGCGGCAACACGACTTCGGGCCGGGTACGTCCGCCGGTGGTAGCGCTGGCTCCGGGGGAAACGGCGGCGCTTCCGGGGCCGGCTCTTCGGAGTGCACCCCCATCGCCCCGCGGCTCGTCCGCTTGAGCTTTCCCCAGCTCACTCGAGCCCTGGGCGCGCTGCTCGGCCCGGAGCTCGAGCGAGCGCTCGAGGACGAGCTCGGGATCGACTCGAGGCAGAACTTTCGAGCGCTGGACGTGGAAGGCAACGCCATCGGCGATGGGGTGTTCGCACAGAGCGATAGCCTCGCGGACCGCGCGGGGGAGTACGTCGGCGAGCACTTCGCGGAGATCACGGGCTGCGCCGAGAACCCGACGTACGACTGCGTGAAGGAGTTCGTGTGGAGCCTCGCCGAGCGAGCGTACCGGCGCCCGATCACGGACGCCGAGCGCGATTCGCTCGAGCAACAGCTGATCGAGGCCGAGAGCTTCGGCGCTACCGTCGAAGAAGCCGCTCGCTACGGCGCCTACGCCGTCTTCGAGTCGCCTGGCTTCGTCTATCGCACCGAGTTCGGCCTCGCCGGCGAGGGCGCCGAGGAGACGCTGCTCGCGCCGCACGAGCTCGCGAGCTCGCTCTCCTTCTTCATCACGGGAGGTCCCCCCGACCAGGAGCTGCTCGAGGCTGCGGCCGAGGACCAGCTCTCGACGCCGGAGGCCATCGCCCCGCACGTGGAGCGCCTGCTCTCGAGTGAGGCCGGGCGCGCGAACCTCGAGGCGGCCATGCTGGCGCGCTTCGGCGCGCCGAACGTCGAGCTCGTGGTGCTCGATCCGGCCGTCTTCCCGAGCGTCGATCGTGCGCTCATCGACTCCATGAGCGCTGAAGCGCGGGCGTTCGTTCAGGGGACGCTGTGGAGCGGCGGCGTCAGCGATCTCTTGACCTCGCGGCGAACCCGCATCGATCAGCGCCTGGCGGAGCACTACGGGCTCGAGTTCCCGCCCGCGGGCGCGAGCGTCGACGACTCCGGTTTCGCGGACATCGAGCTCCCCGAAGAGCACTCGGGGTTTTTGACCAAAGCGGCGGCGCTGACCGGCAGGGCTCGTCCGGAGAGAGCCTCCGTCGTGTTGCGCGGCACCTGGGTCCGCGAGCTCTTGTGCCTGGAAAACCCTCCGTTCCCGGATTTCTCGGAGCCGATCGTCCCACCGCAAGAGACGACCACGGAGCGGGAGAAGGCGGAGGCTCGCATGGAGACTCCGCCCTGCAATGGTTGTCACGTCCTCATCGATCCTTTCGGCCTCGCGCTCGATCAATTCGACGCCATCGGCCGTTTCCGCACCGAAGACGAGAACGGGAACCTCATCGACCCCGCGGTGACGCTGCCGGAAGAAGCGGGCGGCCTCGCCGTGGCGAACGCGGTCGAGCTCGGCGCGGCCATTTCCGGCGAGCCGTTCATCGCCTGCATGGCTAAATCGTTCTTCGACTACGCGCTCGCGGAGGGCTCCGTGGCGCTCGACGGCTGCGAGGTCGAGGCGGTGCTCGACGCACGGAGCGCCTCGGGCGACCTCTCCTTCTCGGAGCTCGTCCGAAAGGTGGCGCTCTCGAAGACGCTCACCATGCGTGGAGGGGCCGAGCCATGATGTCCTATCGCTACAAGCGTCGCTCGTTTTTGGCAGGGATCGGCGGAGCGGTCGGGCTCTACACGCTCCTTCGCAACGTGGAGGCGAGCGCCGACGGCGTGAAGCCGCCGCCGCGCCTGCTCATGATGTACTGGCCCGTCGGGACGGTGCGCTACCGCTTTCTGCCGACCGGCACGGGCTCGAGCTACGTCACTTCGCCCATCCTTCAGCCGTTCGAGACGGCCGGGCTCAGAGATGACCTGATCGTCCTTTATGGGCTCAAGCATCAGTTCAACGCGGGTGGCAGCGGCGGCTCCGAGGGAGGTGTCGTCTTGGCCACGACTGGAGTCGACATCCCCGGAACTCGCGAGAACGGCGGCGAGCACGACGACGCCATCGCCGGCGGGCCCTCCTTCGATCAGATCTTCCTCAAGAACGTGCCGGAGCTCGCGAGCACCCACGGCTACGTGAACGCGATCGGCGACGCGCGGGTCGACTCGCACGAGACCTCTTGCCGCTGCCTCTCTTACGGCTACGAAACTCGGGAGATCGTGTCGGCGAATCCCGGCGGCATGCTCACCGAGCATGTCCCGCTCTTGCCGGAGACGAGCCCGTTTGCGCTCTACACGCAGCTCTTTTCGGGCTTCGTGCCGGGGACGGGCGAGGCCGGCGCGATGCTGCGCGCGCTCCGGCTGCGGAAGAGCGTGCTCGACTCGTCGCTCCGCGACCTCGAGCGCCTGCGCACGCTCGCTCCGGCTAGCGAGCGCGAGAAGATCGATCTGCACGCGGAAGCGATCCGCAAGGTCGAGCTCGAGCTCACGAACGCTCTCGGCGAGGCAGAGGCCGGCAGCTGCGCGCTCCCGCCGGCGCCCGACAGCGCCCTCTCTGCTCCCACCGGCTCCCAGTTCTACTACGGTAACGCCAAGAGCGAGGTGGACGAGAGCCCGGCGCTCGAGACGCTGGGCAAGCTTCACCTCGGCGTCATCCGCGCGGCGTTCCAGTGCGACCTCGTGCGCGTCGCCACGTTTCAGTGGGCCTCGGCGGTGAACCACGTCGCCTTCAAGGGGCTCTACCCGGGCGAGCCCGACACCTCTTACCGGCATCACCCGCTGAGCCATCGCATCCTCCAGAGCCCCGCGGACGGACCTCCCGCCGACGCCCAGTCCGCCGACGGCCTCGAGTTTTTGGCCAACGTCCAGACCTGGTTCAATCGGAAGACGGCCGACGTCCTTGCTGAATTCAAGACCGCGACCGACGCCTACGGCGGTTCATTGCTCGATCACACCGTCGTCCCCTTCTTCACGGAGACCGCCAACACGACTCATGCCCGGCAGCCGCTTCCGGCGCTGCTCCTCGGCGGTCGCGCGCTCGGCCTTCAGGGCGGGCAGTTCCAGAACTTCGAAGGCAAGCCCCGTCACGCGAACGACCTCTGGCTCACCATCGCGCAAGCCTTCTTCCCCGACGCGGGGAACGTGCTCGAGCCGCTTTCGGCCGAGAAGTTCGTGCAGGACGAGACCAAGTTCACGGGCCCCATCGAGGGGTTGTGGGTGAAGCCGTAGACGTCGATTCGGTCCCTTCTCCTCATTGCCTGATTCGTGTAGCTTTCCTGCCGCGGTTCGCCCCGGCGGGGGGCGAACGGAGGAGGAAATGAGGGAATCATGGCAAATAGTCTGTCAGCGATGAAGTCGACGCTCTTGGCGCTCGTACCGGAGGAGGTGGACGAGCCGCGCTTGCCGATGGCGACGGCGCTGCAGGAGGCGAACGATCTCTGGACGCTCGCGAGCGACCCGAAGGTGGGCAAGGAGCTCGTGAAGGTGGGGCTGAACCCCGAGGCGGTGGATCGCCTGCGGGAGGTCTTGGATGCAGCGCGCGAAGCACAATCGCAGTGGACGGTCTCTCGTGACGCGAGCAAGAGCCAGACGCAGGTGGACCTCGAGCGACGCTCCGAGCGCTTGCGCGCGGACCTCCTCTCGGCGTGCCGCTGGAGCCTGCGCTCCGATCGCGTGGCCAAGGGCACGCTCAGTGCGATCGCCACCGGCGAAGGCGTCGCGGATCTCACTCAGGATCTGAACGACCTCGCCGAGCTCATCACGCGCAAGCGCGATTCGTTCACCACCGACTCCACGTTCGACGCGCGCCGTGCCGCCGAGGAAGCGCGCGCTCTCGCTACCGAGCTCGCCGCGAGCACCAGCACCGAGCGCCTCTTGGAAGATCAAGCGCGCGCCAAGGATCTTCGCGATCGGGCGTACACCCTGCTCGACGACCTCGTCGCCGAGATCCGTGAAGCGGGTCAGTACGCATTCCGAAACGACGCGCGCCTGCGCCAGCAGTTTGCGAGCTCGTACCTGCGCCGCCGCCGCCGCCGGAGTGCCAGCGAAACCGAACCCCAAGTTCCAGTCCCACCGGAAAACACGGAAAACAGCTAAATTGGGCTTCCCGTACCGTGCCGGCGGGCTCCCGTACCACGGGGGGGCCGCTCCCGTACCCCCCGGGGCGCCTTCCCGTACCGTGCCGGCGGGCTCCCGTACCGTGCCGGCGGGCTCCCCGTACCGTGGCGGCGGCTTCCCGTACCGGGTGCGGGAGCATGGCTGAGCGGTGCGGGAGCCTTCGCCGAGCGGGCGGCGACACTCCGGCGGCGGTAGGTGAGGCGCGGAGGAGGTGAGCGGCCAGCGCCGAAGGCTGGCGGAAAGCGTTCGGAGCCTTCGGCGATCTAGGCCTCGAGATCCTTTCTTACTACCGTCGGAGTGATGTCCTCGCCGAAGCCAGAGCAAGCCGCCCGTCGAGAGATCGATCGGGCGCGTGCCCTGCGGTGCGACGAGCCACGAAGCGTTAGAGAAGGGCTTTTCCGGGCGTAGACCACGTACGGAGTCGCGGAGTCTGGCTGTCTTCTCGCTCACTGGGGCCAGGGATCGTGCGATGGCGAGGTGCGCGCGGCTTGGACGAAGTCCCCTCCCGAAGTCGTCCTCGGCGGCGAGGGCGTTGTGTGCCTGACAGCGGAGCGTGAGGTTCTGTACGGTAGACTCACCGCCACGGGCGAAGGCGAGCAGGTGATGCTGCTCGAGGTGGTGCGTCTCCGCGCAGCGCCTTCCCGTCCGAGACGGTTTCGTCGGCTGGTGTCGATCCTCGAAGGAGGGCATTCGGTGAGGGCTTCCGAGGTCGCTTCGTCACGGCGTACTTCTGGCGCTCGAGCTCGGCCACGAACATGCGCATGGCACGCAGATGAAGCTCATCGAGCGCGGGGCGCGTGGTCGAGTGAGAAAGCAGGGCTCGTGCTTCCTCGACGAGCGTCACGTACTCCTCACTTGCCGTAAACTGCACGCTGAACCGTTGCGGGGCGAGCGATTCCGGCGCGGGGCTGGGTGGTGGCGCCGCCTGCTGCTCCTGGTCGTCCACGTCCTCCATGATGTCGTTCGCTCTCTTCTCAGCGTCCTCCATCCAATCACGCGGGCGATCGCCGGGTTCGAGCTCCCGAACGGGGCACGTCGACTGAACGAACTCGCTCCAGGTGGGCGCCTTCGGGACCAGCCGCGCCGGCGGCGGACCGAGCGGCTCGATGCGAGGCGGTACGTCCGGCAAGGGATCGAGCAGGCGCACGAGTCGAGCGATTTCCTTCTTGGTCCGGTGCTTGGCGCGAGCGAGAACTTCGCGCAGGTTCTGCTCGGTAAGATGCGGACCGAGCATCAAGAGACCCGTGAGGTGAAGCTCACCGGTGGCGATGGCGTCGCGCAATAGAGGAAAGCGACGGACCAGGCGAGCGGCGGTGACCCGGCGGTAGGCTTCGTCCTCGGAGAAGCGCAGCTCATAGATGCAATACGCGTACAAACTCGAGCAGGCGCGGGTGCGATGGGCGCCGCGAGCTTCGATCTCGGCGAGGTGCACGAGCAGAGCGGCGAGCAGTTGGTTCGAACGACCGATGAGCAGGCGCGTCGCGACGAGCAGCTCCGCGTCGCTGAGGCTGGTTGGTTCGGCGAGCTCACTAGATGAAACGGCGCTCATCGCGCTCGAGTTCAATGAGGTGCAGCCTACACCCTGATTTTCGGCGCCTCGCATCGCCGCCCTCGCGAGCGATCGCGCTTCGAAACGGACCAGTCTGCGACCAGACATCGCGGGGTTAGAGATTGTGGCCAGACGTCTGGTCACAATCTCTGCCTCGAAATCGACCCGGGAGCGTCGACTTTGCGGCACCGATCGCGGAAAATCGGAGCCTCTACCTCGTGCAGGTTCCCGCAAAAGGATACCGCCCATGTCCGCGTACGAGCCACTCCTCAAGAAGCCGAAGGCCCCTCCCGCCCCGCCGCGCGCGACCGTCGCGAGCAAACGCCCGCAGCCGCCGATCCAGACCGCGCTTGAAGTGAGCGAGCCGGGCGACGCCCTCGAGCTCGAAGCCGACCGAGTCGCGGACCACGTCTTACGCAGCGCGGGCCCTAGTCCCCGAATGAGCGCTGCCTCTGCCGCTCGCCTGGATCGTGAAGCGGACACGGAGGACGAATATGGACCGGAACATAACTCACTCATAGTGCAGGCGATGCTGCAGCGCATGTGCGCGAAGTGCGAGGCCGAAGACGAGAAGGAGGACGAGACGCCGCCTGGCAAGCTGCAGCGGCAGGCGCTCACCGTTCAGCGAGAATGCGTTGATTGCTCCGAGAACGAGGAAGAAGAGCAGGTCCAGCGCGAAGCCGCGGCGCCTGGTCTGACCGCGGCAGCCGCGATGCCGCAATTCCAGGCCTCGCTGAGCAGCGCGAGAGCGAGCGGGGGCGAGGCGCTACCGAGCGCGGTACGCAGCTTCATGGAGCCGCGCTTCGGGCAGGATTTTCGCGGAGTGCGCGTGCATCGCGACGCGACGGCGAGCGAGCTCACCGAGCGCGTGCAGGCCAAAGCGTTCACGGTGGGCAAGGACGTCTTCTTCCGCCGAGGGCACTTCGAGCCGAGCAGCGAGCAAGGCAAGCGCCTCATCGCGCACGAGCTCACTCACGTCGTCCAGCAGCGTGAGGGCATGCGCAGCGTTCAGAGGGAGATCCTGCAGAGGCAGGAGGCGGAGCCGGCGACGACGACAGCACGCCCGCGCTCTGCAGCCGACCTCCTCGAGCCCGGCGACCTCACCCGCGTCAGGTCCAAGACCGGCATCCGTCTGGGCAAGGAAGCCGACCTTGGCGTCGTGGCCGGCGTCGTCGCCGACAACACGTTGGTGCAGGTGCTCGAGACCGCCGAGAACGGCAGCAAGCTCAAGGTCGGCACCTTTGTCGAGGGTCGAGTCGGAAAGCCCATCGGCTGGACGCCGCGCCGATTTCTAGGCGCCAAAGAGGTGGGGGCGGCTCCGCCTCAGCCAACCACACCCGCCACGCGGCAGGGCCAGATCCAAGCGGAGACCGAGCGGCTGCTCGACGCCTTGGAGCAAGGCGGCGAGCCGGGCTTGCAAGCAGCGCTGCGAGCGCTGGAAAGCACGGCGCCCAGCGACGTGTTCGTCGCCGTGGCGCAAGCGGTCGAAGCTCAGCTCGGGCCTGGCGCCACTAGCCCAGGCCGGCGGCACTTTCTGGAGTTTGCTCAGCCGCGCAATGTCCTCGGACACCGCGCACCGGGCGTCGTCCTGCCGCTGGTCGCCGGAACCCTGCAAGCCTTCTCCGACCGCCTCCAGGCCTTCGGCAAGGGCCTCGTCGCCGGCTTGAGGGAATCGGGCGTAGGCGATTCGGATATCGAGCGCTTCGTCGGCAAGCTCGCCCAGAGCCAGGTCGTCAACGTCGTCACCTTCAACTCGATCTTCATGGCCGGCGCGGTCAAGGGCGTCGTCGATGATGTGGCGGGAACGTTCAAGCTACTGGCCGATCTCTTTTCCGATCCGCACCGCGTGCTGGGCGAAATCGACCAGGTGATCCGCGCCTTTCTCAGCGACAACCAGGTCGCCTTCGCCCTCGGCAAGGACATCGGCCAAAACTTCGCCAAGTCCTTTCAGGCCCTGAGCCAAAGGAACGCCGTCAGCTTCAGCTTCGAGCTCGGCAAAATCGTCGGGCCCGCCCTGATCGGCGTCGCGATCGCCATTGCGACGGGCGGAGCGGGCCTGGCAGGAACGCTCGCCTCCCGCCTACCGACGTTCTTCAGAACGCTTCGGACCTTGAGCGGGAGAGGCGTCGGCCGGCTGAGAGCCCTGGGCAAGCGCGCGAGGCCCGGTCACGCGCCGGACGTTCCCAGACCCGGCCCCAAGGTGGCGCCACCCGAAGCTCCCGAGCTTGGACCAGGTCCGAACTCTCG
>JAEZYO010000070.1 GCA_023419055.1 Pseudomonadota bacterium
GCTCCAGGGTGAGACCCCGCGACGCAATCTTGCCGTAGCGCGGGAACCGGAACTCCCAATGGGGGCGATACCACTCCGCGGCCACGGGGAAGCCCGACTGTTCGAGATCCGCCGCGACGTCGACGAAGTCCTCCCACACGAAGTGCGGGAGCATGAAGCGGTCGTGGAGCGTCGTGCCCCAGCGAACCAGCGGCTTCTGGTACGGCTCGCGCCAGAACTTCGCGACCAGCGCTCGGACGAGCAGCTGCTGGGCGATGCTCATGCGCGCGTCGGGCGGCATCTCGAACGCGCGGAGCTCGAGCAGGCCCTGTCGCCCCGCGGGCCCGTCCGGGCTGTAGAGCTTGTCGATGCAGAGCTCGGAGCGGTGGGTGTTGCCGGTGAGATCGACGAGCAGGTTGCGGAAGATCCTGTCGACGAGCCAGTGCGGGGGGTTGCCCTGGAACGCGTCGAGCGCGGCGAACGCGGTCTCGAGCTCGTAGATGCTGTCGCTGCGCGCTTCGTCGACGCGGGGCGCCTGGCTCGTCGGACCGACGAACAGGCCCGAGAACAGGTACGAGAGCGACGGGTGGTTCACCCAGTAGCCGATGATGCTCTTCAAGAGGTCCGGGCGACGAAGCAGCGGGCTGTCTCCGGGCGTATCGCCGCCGAGCACGACGTGGTTGCCGCCGCCCGTGCCGGTGTGGCGCCCGTCGAGCATGAACTTGTTCGTGCCGAGCCGGGTGAGGCGCGCCTCTTCGTACAGGCGCTGGGTGTGGTCGACGATTTCGCCGAAATCACGCGCGGGGTGGATGTTCACCTCGATCACGCCCGGATCGGGCGTCACGGAGATGCGCTCGAGCCGCCTGTCGTGCGGCGGGTGGTAGCCCTCGATACGCACCGGCAGGCCGAGCTCCTTGGTGCACGCCTCGATCATCGCCACGAGCTCGAGGTACTGCTCGAGGAACGGGAGCGGAGGCATGAACACGTGCAGCACGCCGTCACGCGGCTCGAGGCAGAGCGCCGTACGCACGATGCCCTCCGCCGACTCACCGCGCACGGGCGGCTCCCTCAGCTCGGCGTCCCCTTCTCCACGCGACTGGAGGCGCGCGGCAGGACGGCGGCGCGCCAGGCGCTCGTGGGACGGCAGCGCGGGGAGCTCGGCGAACGGATCGTCGCCGGCCTCGTCGTCTCGATCCTCCGGCGCGGTCCAGGGCAGCGAGTCGAGAGGCAGGCGGTAGCCCATCGGCGAGTCACCCGGGATCAGGTAGAGCCGCTCGTCGCGCAAGAACCACTGCCCGGTCTCCCAGACGATGGTCCCATCGGTGTACGAGACGGCGCGCAGCGGGAGCGCGTAGCCGACGACTTGCTTGAGGCCATTCGAGAACACGCGCCGCAGCCGCGCGCGCTCGGTCTCGTCTTCGAGCTTCGAGATCAGCGGGTCGACGTTGGTCGGCAAGCGCCGCTCGCGCCAGAGGTAGTACCAGGTGTCCTCGTACCCCGGCATGATGTTCGCGAGCTCCACGCCGAGCTTCTCGGCGAGGGTTCGGATGAACGTGAGCGCGTGCTCGAACGTGTGGCCGTTGTCCCTGCCGTCCGCGAAGTTCGCCGGATCCTCCCAGATCGGCTGCTTGTCCTTGCGGAAGTAGCAGGAGTACGCCCAGCGCGGCAGCGGCTCACCCGGGTACCATTTGCCCTGTCCATGATGTAAGAGGCCGCCCACCGCGAACTGTCGATTCAGGCGGCGAACGAGCTCGTCGGCGAGCCTGGCCTTGGTCGGTCCGAGCGCCGCCGTGTTCCACTCCGCGCCGTCCATGTCGTCGATGGACACGAAGGTGGGCTCGCCGCCCATGGTCAGGCGCACGTCGTTGGCCTTCAGCACCTCGTCGATCTCGTAGCCGCACGCGAGGAGGGCCCGCCATTGCTCCTCGGTGTAGGAGCGCGAGGGGCGCGGCCGGTCCTCGATGCGCGTCACCTCCATGTGGAAGGTGAACTTCTCCTCGAGCTCGTCGTCTTCGCCTTCCTTGTTCCAGTCGAAGCTGCCCGTGACCGGAGCCGCCGACGTCGGCTCGGCGCCCGCCGCGAGCGGGATGTGTCCCTCGCCGCACAAGAGGCCGCTCGTCGCGTCGAGACCTATCCAACCGCCTCCGGGGATGAAGGCTTCGGCCCAGGCGTGGAGGTCGACGATGTCCTGGCTCACGCCCTGGGGCCCCTCGAGCGACTTCTGATCCGGGACGAGCTGGATCGAGTAGCCCGAGACGAAGCGCGCGGCGATGCCGAGCTTGCGCAGCAGGTTCACGAGCAGCCAGGCGAAGTCGCGGCAGGAGCCGTGCTTGCGCTCGAGCGTCTCGTCCGGCGCGAACACGCCCGGCTCCATCCGGATGTCGTACTTCAGCGAACGCTGGACGAGCTGGTTGAGCTCGACCAACACGTCCACCGTGCGGCGCCCCGAACGCGCGATGGAGTCGCGCGCGGCGTCGACCAGGCTCTGGAACATCGCGCCGGTCGGAGCGACCTCGAAGTACGGCGCGAGCTCCCGCCGCTGACCCTCCTCGTAGTGAACGGGGTACTTCTCGGCGTACTCTTCGAGGAAGAAGTCGAACGGGTTGATGGTGACGAGATCCGCGACGAGGCTCACCTCGATGCGGAGCTTGTCCGTCGGCTTCTGAAAGACGTACCTCGCCAGGTAGTTTCCGAAGGGATCCTGCTGCCAGTTGACGAAGTGATCACTCGGAGTAACCCGCAGGGAGTACGCCTCGATCGGCGTCCGGCAGTGGGGCGCCGGACGAAGCCGGACCACGTGGGGCGAAAATCGGACGGGCCGATCGTACGCGTACTCGGTGACGTGATGCATAGCGACACGAATGGCCATGGCGCGGTGAGTCGGAAAGTTGCCCGCGGCACGTTAACGGAACGTTTCGGCTCAAGCACCTCCAGCAAGTCGCCGCCTCTCCCGACCAGCCCGCGGGCCTCGCCGCGAACGAACGTCACGGGGCAGAAATTATGCGGAAACTGCAGAGGCAGCAGCGTCTGGTCCAGAAACCCGAACTAGCGGAGTGAACCATGACGCCTAGGGTCGTCTTGCCGTTCGAACCACCATCCAGCGCCTCATCTGGAGAGCGCGCGCTCGAAGCCGTCGCCGGACCCGCGGGCCTCCCCGGTCAAATCACGACGGCCGACGTGAGCATCAAGGTGCTCGGCAAGTGTCTGCTCCCTTCCCCGGTCGCGGCGCACCTCGGCGAGACGGCGATGACCTTCGTCGGTAGGGCCGACAAGGTGCTCGTCAACGACTACATCTCCGAGCTCGGCGCGCACGCGGGTCCGCTCGCGGCGCTCCCCGCCTTCGAGCTCGCGGGTCCGCGCAACAAGATCTTCTTCGATCCGCGCGCCCTCCGCTGCGGCATCGTCACGTGCGGCGGCCTGTGCCCCGGTCTCAACAACGTGGTGCGCGGCATCGTGCTCGAGCTCGCGCAGGGCTACGGCGTGCGCCGCATCTTCGGCTTCCGTTACGGTTACGAAGGCGTGCTCTCGCGCTTCGGTCACGAGCCGATGCCGCTCACCCCCGACGTCGTCAATCGCATCCACCATCAGGGCGGGACGATCCTCGGCTCCTCGCGCGGCGCGCAAGACCCGAGCGAGGTGGTCGACCACCTGGAGGCGCTCGGGATCGGCGTCTTGTTCGTGGTCGGCGGTGACGGCACCGTGCGCGGCGCGCTCGGCGTCGCCGAGGAGATCGAGCGGCGCGGGCTCAAGATCGGCGTGGTCGGCGTGCCGAAGACCATCGACAACGACATTCATTTCATCGACCGCAGCTTCGGCTTCGAGAGCGCCTACTCGGCCTCCGTCGACGTCATCCGGAGCGCTCACGTCGAAGCGACGGGGGCTGCGCGTGGCATCGGCCTGGTCAAGCTCATGGGGCGTCACTCCGGGTTCGTCGCGTGTCACGCGGCGCTCGCGTCGACGGACGTGGATCTCGTGTTGGTGCCGGAGGTGCCCGCGGCGCTCGAGGGTGAACGCGGCGTGCTCGCCTACCTCGATCGCGTGCTCCACCGCAAAGGCCACGCGGTTGTCGTGGCGGCCGAAGGCGCGGCCCAGGAGCTGATCCACGACGAACCCGGTGGAGCTCCCACGGACAAGAGCGGGAACGCCCGCTTGAAGGACGTCGGCATCTTCCTGCGCGACCGGATCGTCTCTCACTTCCGCGAGAACCAGCGCGAGGTCACCCTCAAGTACATCGACCCGAGCTACGCCATCCGCAGCGTCCCGGCTTCGCCTTCGGACAGCGTGTACTGCTGGAACATGGCGCGAAACGCCGTCCACGCGGCGATGGCGGGCAACACCGAGATGCTGATCGGGCGCTGGCACGGGCGCTTCGTGCACGTGCCGATGCAGCTTGCCATTCGCAGCCGAAAACAGGTCGAGCCCTCGGGCGACCTCTGGATGAGCGTCATCGAGTCGACCGGGCAACCGAAGACGTTCGTGTAGCTCACGCTCGCGTCGACGGGTTCACGCGCTCTTCTTGTGGTGCCCTCGGCTCGACGCGTGAGAGCGCCGAGAGCTCGCCTTGCGGGGCGCACGGCGCTTCTTCTCATGGCCGCCCTCCGCCTTGTCCTTCTCGAGGCTCTGCTTCAAGAGCGCCACGAGGTCGACCACGTTGCTCGCCGCCTTGCGCTCGCGCTTGCGCGGCGCCTTCTCCGGGATCGTATTGACCTCACCCGCTTTCACGCGGCGCTTGATGAGCGCCATGAGATCGTCGCGGTACTCGTCGTGGTACGCCTCCGGCTCCCATTTACCCGACATGGCCTCGACGAGCGATTTTGCGATCTGTCGCTCCTTGGCGGTGATACCGGTCGCCTTGCCGCCCTTCGGGAGGTCGAGCGACGAGGGCGCCCTGAGCTCGTGATCGTAGCGGAGCTGCATCAGGACCAGCGTGCCGTCCTTGGGAAAGAGGAGGCCCACGTGCTGGCGCGTGCGGACGACGTACTTCGCGACCGCGGCCTTTCCGCTCTTCTCCAGCGTTTCGAACAAGAGCGCGAAGGCTTTACCGGCGCCCTTGTCCGGAGCCACGTAGTACGGTCGCTCGAAGTAGACGGTGTCGACCTCCGCCAGATCGACGAAGCGATCGATCTCGAGCGTGTGCGACGCCTCGACGTTCGCCTCTTCGATGTCCTGATCGCTCAGGATGACGTACTCGCCGTCGGCGTGTTCGTAGCCCTTCACGATGTCAGACCATTCCACCTTCCGCCCGGTGCGCTTGTTGACCCTCTCGTAACCCACGGGAGATAGATCACGCTTGTCGAGCCAATCGAGCGAGAGCTCGTCGCTCTTCTCGGCCGAGTAGAGCGCGACCGGGATCTGGACGAGGCCAAACGCAATAGAACCCTTCCAAAGAGCGCGTGCCATGTCACTTTCGACTACCTTTCTTGGCGGAAGCCTCGGTGGCCGCCAAAATGGAGCTCGTTCGAGCGCGCGACAACCGTTGCCGAACGCGCGGGAGGTCGCGCCAGGGATCCTTCAGGGAGAGCCGTTCGGAGAAGGTTCGGAGCGTGAGGCTCGCGGGATCCACCTTCGCGAGCTCCGACCAGGCGAGCGGGGTGGCGATCGGCGCTCCCGGGCGCGCACGCGTGGAGTACGGCGCCACGAACGTAGCGCCCGGCGAATTCCGGAGGTAGTCGACGAAGATCTTGCCCTGGCGCTTGGCCTTGCTCATCGTGGCCACGTACTCGTCGGGCGCGAAGCGTACGAGCGCGTCCGCGATCGAACGCGCGAAGGCCTTCACCTCTTCTCGCGTATTGCGCGGCTCGAGCGGCACACACACGTGCAACCCCTTTCCGCCGGTGGTCTTGACGAACGACTCGAGCTCTAGCTCGTCGAAGAGGCGATGCAGTAGTTCCGCTGCAGCGACCACGCGCGGCCATTTCACGTCCGGGTCGGGGTCGAGATCGAGCACGAGCAGGTCGGATTTGTCGTAGTTGTCGGCGCGGCTGCCCCAGGTGTGGATCTCGAGCGCGCCGAGCTGCACCAGGCCGATGAGCCCGTCGACGTCGTCGATGCGCGCGTACTCGGCGATCCCGTCCTTCTCCTCCACCTGCACGCGACCGATGGCCTCAGGCAAGCCTTCGCCGGGGTGTTTGTAGAAGAAGCAGCTCTTCCGGTGGCCTTCGGGGCAACGCAGCAGCATGAGCGGTCGCCCGGCGACGTGGGGCAGCATGCGCACCGCGACGGCGAGGTAGTGCTCGGCGAGCTCGCGCTTGGTGATGCCCTGCTCGGGATACAAGACCTTGTCTGGGTTCGTGAGCTTGAACTCGTGGTTCGTCTCCGGCGGCGGCGCGGGCCGTTCACGCTTCGCCGCGCGAGCGGGCTTGTCCTCTCGCAAGCCCTTGAAGCGTGGATGCCTCAAGCGCCCGTCTCCGGTGAACTCCGAGAACTCCACCTCGGCCACGAGCTTCGGCTCCACCCAGGTGACGCCTCGAGCTTCCGCGCCACGTGGAGGGTCGCTGAGGCTCGAGCTCTTCCTCGCGAGCGGCTCGAGCTTCTGCGACAGCTCCTCGAGTGACTTTTGGCTGAACCCGGTCCCGACCTTGCCCGCGTAGCGGAGCTCCTTACCTTCCCAAACTCCGACCAGGATCGCTCCCAGGTGCGAGCGCGAGCCCCCGGGCTCCGTGTAGCCGACGATCACGAACTCTTGCCGGTTCTTGCACTTGATTTTGAGCCAATCGCGCGAACGTCCGCCCCGGTAAGGCGCGTCGCGGCGCTTGGACAAAATCCCCTCGAGCCCCTGCTTGCAAGCCTGCTCGAAGAACTCCGGCCCCCGTCCGACGACGTGCTCGGAGTATCTAACCTGGCTCCCTTTCCGCAAGCGGGAGAGGAGCGCCTTCAAGCTCTCTTTGCGCGCCTCGAGCGGTTGCTCGCGAAGGTCCTCTCCATCCAGGTAGAGGAGATCGAAGACGTAGTAGAAGAGCTCGTCGGAATCGGCGCCGAGCGTGTTCTGTAACTTCTGAAAGTCGCTCACGCCGTCTTCGCGGAGCGCGACGATCTCCCCGTCGAGCACGGCGTCGTCGATTTTGGAATCGCCGAGCGCCCGCGCGATCGACGCCGCGCGAGGACCGAGATCTTTGCCGTTGCGCGTCGTCAGCGTGACGTCTCCGCCGGAAATGCGCGCGAGCGCGCGGTAGCCGTCGAACTTCACCTCGTGGAGATACTCGGACCCGCTCGGCGCCTCCTCCACCAGCGTCGCGAGCTCGAGCTCGACCTGGGCTGGGGCGGCGCGTGACTTACCCGCTCGACGCGCGGCCTTCTTGGGCGGAGCGTCCTCGCTGATCTCTTCGACGCTCCTGCCGCTCTGCACGCTGCGGCGGTGTCGTTGCACGAGCGCGTCGTCCGAATTCTCGTCTGCTTCTTCGTCCTTGCTCTTGAAGAGCAGCCAGGAGCTGTCGTCTGCCTTCCCTGCCCTCGTGCGCACGAGGTGCCATTTTCCCTTCATCCGCTCGCCGTGCAGCGTGAAGGAGAGGCGCCCCTTCTCGTATTGCTCGCGCGCGTCGCCGTCCGGCTCCCAGGTGCCCTGGTCCCAGAGCAGCACCGTCCCGCCGCCGTACTCACCCTTAGGGATGATTCCTTCGAAGCTCCCGTACTCCACCGGGTGATCTTCGGTCTGGACGGCGAGGCGCTTTACGCCGGGGTCCGAGCTCGGCCCCTTGGGCACGGCCCAGCTGAGGAGCACGCCGTCGAGCTCGAGCCGGAAATCGTAGTGG
>JAEZYO010000079.1 GCA_023419055.1 Pseudomonadota bacterium
CTAGCCAAGCCTCCTGGGAGCTTCAGAAGCATTGGTTCGTTCCCTGAAGAACCTCCCGGGAGGGGTCTGAAGAGCCGAGACAAGGCTTGCAGGGCTCTGAGGAGGATCTCCGGCAAAGTCGAACGGCCATGCAAAGCTTCGAGGAGGCCGTCGCATCAGACGTGTGCCGATTTCTAGCAACCGGGAGCCGTCGAGAACCGATAAAGGTACGGCTACTCGCAGAGGGGAGCTTTCATGACAGAGCCGTTGGTTTTGGACACAGAGTCGCGGTCGCGGGCGGCGTACCGGCGGCTTTTACCGGCGCTCGAGGCCATCCCCGACGAGCAGGTTCAGATCGTCAATCTCGACGTGATGCGCACCATCACGACAGCGCTCGGTGTCCTGCCCGAGGTTCGAGCGTTCGAAGCGAGGCTCCGCGCGCTGCCGGAGTTCGACGTCCGGTGTTTCGAGGAGCTCGAGGAGCGAGCGTTCGCCCTGTTTCGGGCCGAGGTGCTGCATCTCGCGACGACGGAGCCAGAGGAGCCGATCGAGAAGCTCGTCGAGTTGAACCTCGAGGCTCGCGGGCAGCTGCTCGCGAGTCTACGCTCGCTCACGGCTCACGGCGTGATCCAGCGCGAGGTCGAGAGCTACCGCGCGCCGCAGCGCGGCCGACTGGGGCTCGCGAGTCACGTGGGCATGCTCGTCGTGATCCTGCGCGAACACTGGGAGCTCGCGCAAGGCAAGACGCCGCTCACCCTCCAGCGGCTCGAGGAGTGTGACGAGCTCCAGTTTCAGCTGATGCGCGCGCTCGGCCTCCGCGAGCAACGCGCGAACAACGTGAGCCGCACGACCTCGATCCGGATGCGCGCGTTCACGTGGCTCGTCCGGGCGTACACCGAGGTTCGACGAGCGATCTGCTACCTGCGCTTTCACCAGGGCGACGCGGACACGATCATTCCTTCGCTCTACGAGAAGCGAACGCGCCGGCGAAAGCGCGCGAGCGACCCTATCGCTCACTCTCCGCAATCGACCTTCGAGGCCCAGTCCGAGGCCGAGGCCGGATAACGTTCCGCCGGGACGAGGGCGCGGCGTCAACTCGCGGCGTCAGCCCGGTTCGCGCCGGAGCGCCATCAGCGTCTCCGCGAGCTCGGCGAAGCCCGCCCCACGCTCGCGCGACGTGATGAAGCGCGGCCGCACCGTCAACCTGCCGCGGAGGTTCGCGACGCCCACGCTCGTCTGAAAGGCGGCGAAGCAGGCGGCGTCGTTCTCGCTGTCCCCCACGAAGGCGTAGCGCAGCCTGCCTTCGGTCGGGTCGAGGCCCGTCTTTCGGTGGAGGAGCCAGAGCGCGCCGGAAGCCTTATCGGCGCGATCGAAGCTCACGTGCAGGTGCACGCTCGAGCTCGTCGTGAAGGCGCCGTGGCGCCGCGCTTCGGCGCTCGCGGCCTCCACGATCTCGTGAGCCACCTTCCTGGTCTCGCCGATGTCGAAGGTGAAATCGCTGCGGCGCGCGCCCACGTCGCTCGCGGGGACGAGCTCCTCGAACTGGGCTCTCAGGAGCGCGACGAGCTCGCGCAAGCGCTCGTTACGAGAAGCGCGCTCGGCGGGTGGAATGCGATCGACCACGACCAGATGTCCGCCGTCCTCCACGACGCCGATGGCGCCGTTCTCCGCGATGGCGCCGTCGACCGGCCACATGCGACCGAGGACCTCGGCCCAACCCGAGGGGCGCCCGGTGACGATGTAGAGCGCAAGGCCCGCCTCTTTCATGCGAAAGAGCGCGCGATACGTGGCTTCGGCGAGGCGCCCGTGATCGAGCACGGTGTCGTCGAGATCGAACAGGAGCCCGGTGAGTCTCCGTGCTTCGGCCGCGGTCAGCTTCGAGAGGGGGAGCATGTCAGAGGCTCGAGATTTCGGCGATGATCGAGGTCAGGTAGAGCCCCTCGGGGAAAGCCGCGGGCACCGGGTGGTCGGGTCCCTGGTACCAGCGTTCGAGCACCGTGGCGCGCGCGCCGATGTCTCGAGCACCAAGAGCGAGCGCGCGCCCGAGCTCGGTCAGGCCCACCGCAGCGGAGCAGGAGCAGAGCACCAGCAACCCTCCGGGGCGAGTGGCGCGGGCTCCGGCTCCCGCCAGGCGCCGCAGGTTGTCTTGCGCGCGACCGCGGGCGCCGCGATTGGGCGCGAGCTTCGGCGGGTCGCAGATCACCAGATCGTAGCCGCCCTTCCGCCCGGCGTGGCTCAACATCTCGTGAGCGTCACCGCGCTCGAAGCTCACGCGATCCGAAAAGCCGTTCGCCGCGGCGGCTTCCGCGCCGACCTCGACCGCGAGGGCGCTCGAATCGATCGCTTCGACCCGGCGCGCGCCACCGCGGGCTGCTGCGAGCGAGATGGCGCCCACGTAGCAGAAGGCGTCCAGGACCTCCCGCCCCTTCGACAGCTCCTCGATCCTTGCGCGAAGCGGCCGCTGATCCACGTAAAAACCCGTCTTTTGCCCGAGCTCGAGCGGGATGCGGAATTTGATGCCCCGCTCCTGGAACTCGAAGGCGTCGAGCGTCGTGTCCCCGCGGATCACTCCGCTGCGCGGTTCGAAGCCTTCACTCTCGGCGGAACGACGCGCGGTGCGATCGACGATGGCGCGCGGAGCCATCTTGCCGAGCGCGTCCAGGATCAGCCCCTCGCGGCGCTTCATGCCGATGGTCCCGAACTGGACGCACAGCACGTTGCCGAGGAGGTCGACGACGAGCCCGGGGAGGTCGTCCCCCTCGGCGTGGACCAGGCGCACGGCGTCGGTATCCCGACTCGGGAGCCCGAACTCGCGACGGCGCTCGATGGCGCGCTGGAGGCGATCGTTGATCAGCTGAGCGTCGATCCGTCGCCCGGGGTCGCGCGTGTAAATGCGCACGGGGATCGCGGACCCTGGGGAGTAGAGCCCACGACCGAGCGAGTTACCTCGGCTGTCCTTGACGTCGACCTCGTCACCCGGTTGAGCGCCACCTTCCACCCGCTCGATGGCCTGCGCGAATACCCAAGGGTGCCCAGCCCAGATCGGCTGAACATGGCCGGCTTTGACGACGACGACGCCCACAGCGCACCCCCGATACCACGGCTCGGGGAGATCCGGTCCTCCTACCTTGTGGTCGAGTCGTGTGGTTTCGGCTTCTCCCCAGCTGTTAACGGTCCTTTACGGCGGAGGAGGGAGCCCCACAAATTCCCGCACAAATTGGCCCGTGGCGCGTGGCACCGCGGTTGCTACCCTGAGCCACCGAGCCCGTTCTGGAGCCCCTGCCCATGCGCTTCCGCTGTCTCGTTGCCGCGTCCGCCCTGGTTCTCGTGCCGTCCGTCGCCCTGGCGGAGTGTCCCGAAGGGGACTGGTTCTGCGAGGAGTCGGGCGCGCCTGCCGACTCACCCGATGTCCCGCCCGAGTACGAATCGTCCTCGAGCGAGGCGCCGACTACCGAGGGGCCTGCTGGAAAAGAGGGGCCACCGGTCGTGGTCTACACCCCGAAGGGTGCTCCCCCGCCGAGCCGCGTGATCGTGGTGGAGAAGCCGGAGCCGAAGCCTCCCAAGCCTCGCCGTATCAAGGAGTGGGGCTTCAACCTGCACCTCACGGCGGCGCTGCTCGGTGACGATCCGAAGGCCGACGACGACGCCGGGATGGGCGGCGTCGGGCTCGCGTTCCGGTACCGGCCTGCGCGGATGTTCGCGCTCGAGGGCGGCCTGGAGCTGCTCGGCGGCACCGACTGGAACGGCTTCGAGCGCAACGAGACCGCGTTCCTCGCCAACGCGATCGTCTTCTTCAACCCGCGCGATCGCTTCCAGGTCTACTGGCTCGGCGGCTTCGGCGGGAGCCGCGCGCACGTTCAGATCGAGGACGAGACCGGCAACTTCGAAGAACAATACTCTTACTTCGGCGTTCAGACCGGCATCGGCGTGGAGGCGCGCGTCAGCAAGAAGGTCGCGCTTGGCGCTGATTTGATAGGTTTTCTGCGGGGTCGCACCGACGTGCGCGCCAACTCACGGCCGGAGTTCGTGGACCCCGAGACGCACCAGGCGACCAACGCGTCCGGCGGCGGCCTCCTGCGCGGCGGCGTGACGTTCTACTGGTGACCCGCGCTCGCGCACGTCTTCACGAGCACAAAAGCACTGTCCCCGGCGCTCTCTGACGAGAAGCCGGGGACAACACCCGTTCCGGAAGCGCGAAGGCTTACTGGACGAGATCCTTGAGCGCCTTCAAGGCGGTGGCGCGCACCTTCTTGCTGGCGGGCTTGGCCGGGATCGTGATCGGCTCCTTCGTGAACGGGTTGATGCCCTGACGCTCCTTGGTCGCCGGCTTCTTGACGACGCGGAGCTTCACGAGGCCCGGAACCACGAACTCGCCGGGGCCGCGCGAGGAGAGCTGCTTGCGGATGAGCTCGGAGAGCCCCTCGAACACGCGGCTCACGCTCTTCTTGTCCAGGTCGGTTGCGTTCGCGAGCTCAGCAATCACCTGAGCCTTGGTAAGTCTTTTGCCTGCCATTTGCGTTCTCCTGTTCTAAAAGTCTGCGCTTTTGTCGCCGAGTCCTGCATTCCCGGTAGTCGCAGGTCCGTTTTGTCGGCGGATCCACTTCGACCAACCAGGCACGCGACGGATATCAGGCTTGTCCATGGGGTTTCAAGAAGAAAAGCAGCAAATGAAGCGTTATTCCCGGCGGTCGGGAAAGGGTGCCGACCCGACTGGCTTCGGTCAGGGGGGTTTGGGCACCGCGTGGCCTCCATTCCCTTGTTCCATGCTGGAGCGCTGACCGGCTCCTGCAGGAGCACGCTTTTCTCAGCGCCCCCGCAGGCTTAGCTCATCACCTTGGAAGCTCTTTCCAGGGCAATTTCAGCGCTTCTTGGCTCTCGGGCGCTGCTTCGAGCGGCGCGAAACGGGGGCCTTGCGCCTCGAAATCGGCGGGGCGTCGGGGAGCGGTGCCGCACGGACGAGGCGGCGGGTCGCAGCCACCATGACCCGCTTTTCTTCGGGCTCCCCGTGATCGTGGCCGAGGAGATGGAGGAGCCCGTGCGCGAGGAGGAAGCGCACCTCTTCGAGGAGTGGTCGTCCGCGGCCGCGAGCCTGGCGCTCGGCGGTATCGAGCGAAATAACGACGTCTCCGAGCAGGCGCGGAGAATCGGAGCTCGAGGGATCTTCGTCGAGCGGGAACGAGAGCACGTCGGTCGGCTTGTCCTTGTTCCGGTGCTCGCGGTTCAACACCTGAATCTGGCGGTCGTCGGTCAAGAGGACGCTGAGCTCGGCGTCCTCGAGCCCGAGCGACGCGAGCATGGCGTCTCCGAGCGCTCGCACGGTGTGACTCGAGAGCGCGGGAGAGCGCGGTGCTCTGCGGAGGACTTGGGTCGTCACGGGTTCCCCGTACAACGAGCGCCGAGAGCGGCAAATCACGAACTTTTCAGTAAACCCGTGGCGACTTTCCAAGGATTCGTCACGGCGCTACGTTCCATAACGTTGAATGGCTCGTCCCTCGCGCCCTCCTGGTTTCGACATGACGTATCGGCCGGACGAGACCGTCTTCGGCCCGCCGTTCGTGGTCCGCATCCCCTCGTTCCTGTACCTGGCGCTGGCCGTCGCGGCGGTCGTGATCGTCATGCTCGCGGAGCGCAGCGAGCCGGGGAGCTTTCTCTACGTGCACGTGCTCGAGCGCGGCGTAAAAGGCGTAATTAGCGCTCAAACGGTCGCGATCGTGATTTCTGTCGGGGCGATCGCCTCGATCATCCAGAGCAGCATGCGCGGCGTCCGCATCCGGGGCGACGGCGTGGAATACCGGGACATGGTCACGATCGGCATCCCGCGCGTGAAGCGCGTGCGCTGGGCGCAGATGGACTGCATCGTGCTCGATCTCCCGCAGACCATCGCGATCGATCTCTGGGACGGCACGCGCGCGTATTTGCCCGTCGTCAACGATCGCGCGCTGCTCTCGGCGACGCTCGAGAAGGTCGCGGCGGCTCGCGCCATCCCGGTGCGCGGCGGCGCGGGGCTCGACGAAATCCCGGAGAGCGCCGAGGACGAGCTCGAAGAGGCCTGAGGAGCGCCCTCCCCCCCTCGGGGCGCTACTCAGTGTCGCACTCGACCACGCAGTCGTCGTGATCGGTCGTGCAGGTCGCTTTGCAAGAGTCGTCGTCGCAGCCGGCGACGCAGGTGGTCCGCGTCTCCTCACAGGCGTCCTTGCAGTCGATGACCTCCTCGTCGTCACCCGTATCCTGGTTGACCTCGGGGTTGTTCACTTCGGGATCGTCGACGGTACAGCCGACGCTGAAGAGAGCTCCCGCAACGAGACCGAGCGTGACGATTTTCTGAATGATCATGGATGGCTCCTTCGGATATCTGCCGAATGCAACCCTCCGAAGAGCAACCGATGTGCCATGCGAGCGGCGCGGCGCGCTGCGCGCGATAGAGCGGGGATCAGCGCGCTATTTGGTCACTGCACGTCGCGGCAGTGAGGCAGCGATGAGGCACTGTTCCCGGTTTCGCGCCCGTGCGGAGGGTTCGGTCCCGGCGCAGCGTGGTGCGCTGGTGCGCCACGCGGGCGCGCGAGCCCAAGAAGCGTCCCGATCCGGGCCGGCAGGGGCGCTCAGCGCCGCTTCTTGCGCTGGCAGTCCGCGCAGCGGCCGTAGAGCTCGTGTTTGTGCGCCTGGACCTCGAAGCCGTACTTGCGGGCGACTCGATCCTGGAGCTCCTCGATCGCCGGCTCCTCGAACTCGGTGATTTTGCCGCAGTCGAGGCAGATGAGGTGATCGTGGTGGGCGTCGGCGTCCGCGAGCTCGTAGCGCGTATGACCGTCCCCGAACTTGTGCTCCTGCACGACGCCGCTCTCGGTCAGCATCTTGAGGGTGCGGTACACCGTCGCGTATCCGACGCGCGGATCGACGGCGCGCACCTGGCGGAGCAGCGCGTCGATCGTGATGTGCTCGGTGTTGTCGAAGAGCTTGTCGATGATCAGGCGCCGCTGCTCGGTCGAGCGTAGGCCGCGCTTGTTCATGAACGTCTCGAGATCGGTCCGCAGCCGATCTTGATCCGGGATGCGCGGCTTCAATGCGCCCGAACCGCCCTTGGACGCTAGCGTCTTCACTCGGGATAGATTCCCAACCGGCGCGCCCGAGTCAAGCGTCCCTTCGCGGCCGGCTACTTCCTCGCTCGGAGGAGGGCCAAGGCTCCGCCCGCCGTGGCCGCAAAAGGCGCGAGCGCGGCTGGTGCGAGGCCGAGGGCGGCGAGGACGGAGAGCGTGACGGCGGGGGCGAGGACCAGGCCGAGATCGACGCGGGTCTCCCGCCGGCAGTCGTGGGCGACGCGCAGGGCGAAGGCGGCGTCACGGACGTCGTCCGAGGCGAGCTGGACGGCCCATTCGGCGCTGGTCGAGCCAGCCGCCCGAAGCGCCACCGCCACGTGCGCCGCCGAGAGCCCGGCGTCGTCGCTCGGGGTCCGCCCCACCACGGCTGCCACCGCGCCGCCCTCCTCCAGGCGCCGGACCTCTTCGCCGCGCTCCGCCGGAGGAACCTCCGCTCGGATGTGGTCGATATCGAGCGTGCGCCCGAGCGCCTCGCAGGTCTCGCGGGAATCTCCGGAGAGGAGGACCGGCTCGAGCCCGACGTCGAGCAGGTGTTGCACCGCCGCGCGAGCTCCGGGGCGCAGGCCGTCCTGCAGCCCGACCACGCCGATGAGCCTGCCACCGAGCGCCACGAGCAGCACGCTGCGGCCCATCGCCTCGAGGTCGCTGATGGCGCGCTCGGCCATGGCGACGCTGACGTGCTCGCGCAGCATGAGCGCGCGGCTGCCCACGATGAGCGGTTGACCATTCGAGGCGACGGCGGTCACGCCGAGCCCGGGTTGGAGCGTCGGGCTGCGCACTCCGTCGGGACGAACCCCGCGGGCTCGCGCGGCGCGCGTGACGGCGCTCGCGACCGGATGCTGCGCGCCGCTCTCGGCGCCGGCCACGAGCGCGAGCACCTGTTCGGGCTCGTGACCCGCGAGCGCGTCGATGTTCGCCACCTCGGGTTCACCGAGCAGCAGCGTTCCGCGCGCGCAGAAGACGACCGTCGAGACGCGGCTCGCCCGGTCGAAGCCGTCCGCGCTCCTGAACGCGACGCCGCGGCCGAGCGAGTCGAAGACCCCGGCGAGCACCCGCACCGCCCCGAGCGCCGCGAGGGCCGGCTGAGACAACGCCGCCTGCACCGCGGCGGCCATCATCAGCACCGCGACGAAATCGCCGTCGGCCGCGTAGGCGGCGAGCGCCGCGAGCATGGCGCCGAGGGGTGCCGCGCGTTCCGCAAACAG
>JAEZYO010000084.1 GCA_023419055.1 Pseudomonadota bacterium
CAGCAGCCCGGCCAGGACGCCGCAGCCTGGGGCCAGACCCAACCCGGTGCCGCTGACGCTTCGCAACCGGGCTTCGGTCAGCCTCAGCCCGCGGCCCCCGAACCCGCTGCCGCGCCGGGCGGCAAGCCCGCGGACGTCGTCGTCCCGGTGCAGTGCGAGCTCGAGGCGCTCCCGAAGGTCGGCAACGTGGTCGGCGGCTTGATCGATCAGGAGAGCGGACAGCCCGTAGCTGGCGCCAAGGTCATCATCACCGACCGCCTGAACCGCTCGCTCGAGCTCGCGGCGGACGCGAACGGCGCCTTCCGCTTCGAAAATGTCCCGCCCGGGGTCGTCAAGATCACGGTCGAGGCTCAGGGCTACTTCACGAGCAGCAACGAGTTCACGATCAAGCCGCGTGAAGACACGCCCGCGCGCATCAGCCTGAACAAGCGCCCCGCACAGCCCAACGTCGTCGTGACCGGCCGCGAGCTCAAGCTCAAGAAGCAGGTGCACTTCGTCAAGGACTCGGCGGAGCTCTCCCCCGACTCTTCGGCGATCATCGAGGAGATCGCGGACGTGTTGAAGAGCCACCCGGAGATCCAGGGCATCGAGATCCAGGGCCACACCGACAACCAGGGCACGCCGCCGTACAACCTCAGGCTGAGCCAGAATCGGGCGCAAGCGGTCGTGGACGAGCTCGTGAAGCTCGGCGTCGACGGGAGCCGGCTCGAAGCCAAGGGTTACGGGCAGGACAAGCCGCTCTTGCCGAACACGAGCGAGGCTAACCGGGCGCGTAACCGCCGGGTTCAGCTCATCATCAAGGGCAAGTGAGGTTCGCCGCGCGAGTGAGCGCCTTCGCGCCGCTCACTCCTCGCCGCGCTTCTCGCGGTGGATCTCGTCGAGCAGCTCGTCCACGCGCGCCGCCGCGTCGTGGCCGGTGTCGTAGTTGAAGCGGAGCTCCGGCGCCTTTCGCATGTCGAGGCGCTGCGCGAGCCCGCGCCGGAGCAGGTTGCTCGCGCGGTTCAGCCGCTTCAAAAGCTTCTTCCGTGCCTCGGGCGTGTCGCCCGCGAGCAGGCGGACGCCCAGCGTCGCGACCGAGAGATCGGGGCTCACCTTCACCGTCGTCACTACCGTGGCGACCAGCATGGGATCGTCGGTCTCGCGCCGCATCACCTCGGAGAAGTGCAGGCGCACGAGCTCAGCCACACGCTTACCTCGGCGGCCGTCGGAGTCAGTCATCGGTCTTCTCCCGAATCTAGGTCGTCTTCGTCGTCGCGCCCGAGGTCGTCGAGCGCGCTCTCGATCCCGCCGCGGATCCCCGAGCCGCCCTCGCCGTAGCTCGTGATCTCGGTGGCCACGTCGGCCAGCACCGCGTCACTCACCTGGCGCCCGAGCTTCACCACGGCCGAGAGCACCTCGGAGCAGCGCGCCGCGTCGTTCGAGACGGTGCTCACGCCCAGCGTCGCGACCTGGTAGCGCTCGAGATCGCCCACCTCGGCGATCGCGACCGGCACGCGACCGCGCACGCGATCCTTGAAGCTCTTCACCACCCGGCGCCGGTCCTTGAGCGACCGCGCGCCGGGGATTTGAAGCACGATCCTGGCGACGCCGACGTACACGGCTCTTTCAAGGCCGCGTTCGGCCCGACCCCGCGAGCGTTCCGCGAGCCCGCGACGAGCGAAGCGAGACGCGTCGGGGTGCTCGAGGGGCGGTGAGCCCCTCGAGGAGGACTACGGTGGGGGTGGGCGGGCGGGACATTACGAGCGGGACATCAAAGCGTCTGCTTGACCTGCTCGATCTCGAAGGCCTCGAAGACGTCCTTCTCGCGGTAGTCGGTGAAACCGTCGAGCGTGATACCGCAGTCGAAGCCCTCCTTGACCTCGCGCGCGTCGTCCTTGAAGCGCTTGAGGCCCTGGATCTTGCCGGTCCAGACGAGTGCGCCGTCGCGCATCACGCGCACGTTCGAGTTCCTGCGGATGACGCCTTCGATCACCATGCAGCCCGCGACGATGCCGGCCTTGCTGATCTTGAAGATCTGCCGCACCTCCGCCTTGCCGGTGTTCTTCTCGACCTCGGTCGGGGCGAGGAGGCCTTCCATGGCCGCCTTCACCTCGTCCACCACGTTGTAGATGATGTTGTAGTGCCGGATCTGGACGCCGCCCTTTTGGGCGAGCGCGGCGGCCTTACCGGCGGGGCGAACGTTGAAGCCGATGATGATCGCGCCCGCGGCGAGCGCGAGGTTCACGTCACCCTCGGTGATGGCGCCGGCGCCAGAGTGCACCACGTTGACCTTCACCTTCTCGGTCGAGAGCTTGGTCAGCGCTTCACTCACCGCCTCGACCGAGCCCTGCACGTCGGCCTTGATGATGAGCTTGAGCTCGAGCTGCTCGTTCTCGGCCATCGCCTTGTGCAGCTCTTCGAGCGACATGGCGCGCGCACCGGTGGACGGAGCGAGGCTCTTGCGCTCCTTGACCTTGCGGCTCTCGGCGATCTCGAGCGCCTTCTTCATGTCCTTGATGACGTGGACGGGATCACCCGCCGACGGCACGTCGGACAGACCGATGACGACGACTGGCGTCGAGGGGCCCGCGGTCTCGATCTGGCGACCGTAGCTGTCGTGCATGGCGCGCAGCTTGCCGGCGGCGCCGCCGGCGAGGATGACGTCGCCGCGGTTCAGGGTGCCGTTCGTGACCAGGATGGTCGCCACCGGGCCGCGACCGCGGTCGAGCTCCGCCTCGATCACCACGCCCGTCGCCGGACGGTTCGGCGAGGCCTTCAGCTCGAGCACCTCGGCTTGCAGCACCAAGCGCTCGAGGAACTCCTCGATGCCCTTACCGGTGAGCGCGCTCACCTCGCAGAACAGGGTGTCGCCGCCCCAATCCTCGGCCACGAGCCCGAGCTCGCTCAGCTGTCGCTTGATGCGGTCGACGTTGGCCTCGGGCTTGTCGATCTTGTTGATCGCGACGACGATCGGCACCTTCGCCGCCTTCGCGTGGTTGTAGGCCTCGCGCGTCTGCGGCATCACGCCGTCGTCGGCCGCGACCACCAGCACCACGATGTCGGTCGTGCGGGCGCCGCGGGCGCGCATGGCCGTGAAGGCCTCGTGACCCGGCGTATCGAGGAAGGTGAGCGGCCCGTACTGGGTGTCGACCGAGTACGCACCGACGTGCTGCGTGATGCCGCCCGCCTCGCCGCTCGCCACGTTCGCCTTGCGGATACGATCGAGCAGGCTGGTCTTGCCATGGTCGACGTGACCCATCACGGTCACGACGGGGGGGCGGGGCTGAGCCTCGCCGGTCGAGTCGAGCTCGCCCTGCGCGGCGACGATCTGATCCGCCTCGCTGACCGCGACGTCCTCGACCTCCCAGCCGAACTCGCTGGAGACGATCTTGGCCGTGTCGGCGTCGAGCGTGCTGTTGATGTTCACGCCCGTCATGCCGAGGCGCATGAGCTTCATCAAGACTTCGGTCGCCTTGAGGCCCATGCGGGCCGCGAGGCCCTGGAGCCCGATGGTGCCCTCGATGCGCACGATGCGCTTGTGCGCCGAGCGCTCCTGGGTCGTGACCATCGGCGGCGCCTTCGAGCGCGCACCGCCTGGCGGAGCGTAGCCCGGACGGCCACCGCGCATGCCGGGGCGCGCCCCGGGGCGGTGCGGGCCGCCCTGCATGCCCGGCCCACCAGGGCGACGCGCACCGGCGCCTCCCGCCTTCGGATCGTACTGGACGCGACGCGGCGTACCCGGGCCGCGCTGAACCTGCGGCATCGGGACACCCGGGCGACCCTGCCAGACGTCGATACCCGTCTTCGGAGTGCTCGACGGGCGAGGAGCCGGGGCGGGCGGCGGAGGAGACGGCGGCGTTGCCACCGGCTGCATGGCCGCGGGAGCCGGCGTGGGCGCGCTCGGTGCAGGCGCCGCCGCCGCCGGAGCGGGTGCGCTCGGGGGGGATGGAGGCGCAGCTGCAACGCTCGGTGCAGGCGGAGCGGGCTCCGCTGCCGGCGTGGGAGCCGAGGCTGGTGCCGCTGCCGGTGCCGGTGCCGG
>JAEZYO010000219.1 GCA_023419055.1 Pseudomonadota bacterium
CTCCGACTCCATGAGCCCGCGCGTGCGGCGGGTGAGATCGGCGATGACGAAATTGTCCTCGTTGTGCTCGCGGATTTGACCGACGTCGGTGCGACCGAACAGTCGAACGCGAATCTCTCCGCGTGGAGGAGTAGCGGGGTTCGTCATCGCTTCGCTCTACCCACGTCCAGACGAAACAGGTGCTGCCCGATCCTCAAGTGATCACCGTGGCCGAGCTCCTGCTCGCCGCGGATGGCGAGGTAGCTCCCGTTGGACGAGCCGAGATCGCGGAACGTGAAGGCCCCGCTCGCGGGGTCGCGCGCGATGGCGGCGTGTCGCCGACTCATGAAAGGATCGTTGGTGAACACCAAGTCCCCTGATTCTCGCCCGATCACGGTCTCGTCACGACAAATATTGAAGACGTCACGCGTGACACCTTCCACCGTGCGCTGGCAAAGCCGCGCGTAACGGGGCAAGGACGGCGACCCGAAGATGCGGGTGCCTCGCTCTGTCGCGGGGCCGAGGCCTCGTTCCGCGTCGCTCACCAGCTCGAACCTTAACACTTCAAGCCCTACCAACACCAAGTCCCCGTTCCGAAGGCGTTCGGGGGCTCGAAGTCGCACATATACCCCGTTGACCGATTCGAGGTCGCGCACAAAAAAGCGGCCATTTTTCCGGGTCAGACGGCAGTGCCGCGGTGAAACGTACGGATCTTGCGGTAGGAGGATGGCGCCTTCGTCGTGCCCGATGTCGATCTGGGAGCCCTCGAGGGCGTACTCGGCGCCCGGGGTGCCGTCCTGAGCGATCACGACGAGGTGAGCTGGAAGCTCGCCGGCCGGCGCGGCGGCCGGTGGTGGGAGCGGCGCTTCTGCGTGACTCACCATCGGGCCGGCAGCACCGCTGGGAGAGTCCTCACGCAGGCGCGCTCCGCAAAACTGGCAGTAGCCCATATGGGGCGGGTTACTGCCGCGGCACCGATTACAGAGTACGTTGGCCTGACGCTCGGCGACGGGCATGGAGAGCGGTACCTGAGGCGCTGCGAGCGGGGGCGCTGCGGCAGGGCGCGGTGGCTCGAGGCGTGGCGCCGGCGCAGCCTGATCGTTGCGCACCGGCTCGATGGGTGAGCCGCAGTTCGTACAAAAGCGACAATCGACGGGGACGCCCGTGCCGCAACGCGGGCACGACGCAGCAGCGCGCGGACCTATCGGCCGCGGTGCCACCGCTGGCTCGGCGGCGAGCCCGCGCGGCGGAGTCGGTTGCACGACGGCGGGCTGAAGTCGGTGCCCGCAATCAGAACAAAACCGCAAGCTGTCGGGGTTTTCCCGGCCGCAACGGCTGCAAGTCAGCATGGTTCACCTACCACCTCGCTCACTCCGTTCTACTACCAACGAGGGAGCGGGTCGCGCACCTCCAAGATGAACTCGACCGCGAAGAAATGCGCAAAGCCGAAACCGAGGAAGGCGTCGGCCCGGCGCGTGCCGGTGCTGTCCGTCCAGGCGTGGGGAACCAGCAAGCGATACATCGGGGCGAAGCCTATCACGGTCGTGGCCGAGACCTGATATTCGAGGCCAGCTCCGGCGGACAAGACTCCGCCGGCGGTGCTGGCGCTCCACTCTCTGCCGTACAGCATGCCCCCGACGCTGCCCACCACGAATGGCGTCGTGCGCATGCCGCGATCGAAGAAGTAGCGCGCCTCGAGCCTGAGCTGTTGGAGGATGGCGAGCCGGAGCAGGTTCGAAGAATCCTGGCGCGAGAACTCGTAGGCCCCGCCGAGGTACCAGGGGTCGCGAGCTCGGTAACCGACGCGAAGCGCGAGGCCTCCGCCCGAGCCCAGGATGCAGGGCGTGGCTTCGGGAGTCGCGGGACAGACGTCACCGGCCGACAGGGCGGTCTCGCCCACGAGGGCGACGCCGTACTGGAAATACTCCACGTTGTTCGGTGGGGGCTCGGGGGCCGGCTCTACCGCCCTGGCCAAGGCGGGCGTGAGCGTCGCCGCGAGGACGGCCAACCGCGTCGGGAACTCACGCAACGATCTCGCTCCTCTCAACCCGTTGATCCGCTTTCGCGACGTTTACTTCGACCGGCCCTTGACTCTGACACAAGCCTTCGTTTAATGCCGGGGCGAGTCCAGAGGAAGCAGTCTACATGGAAATCTACCTCGATAGACGCGCCATTCGCCAGATCAGGCTCTCCGCTCAGGAAGCCATCGAGGAGGATGACGTCGCCTCACTTATCGATGACGTGATCGATGCCTTTCCGGAGGATCAAATCGAGGAGATCGAGCGTCGTCTCGACAACGCCGACTTCCACGAATTTTTGACCGACGTGTTCGACGAATGGAGCCGGGACGACGTCGACGAGCTCTTCGAGCTCCTCGAGACCCAGCTCGGTGAGGTCGGCATCGACCTCAAGACCGAGACCAAGGCCTCCGCGGGATCGGACGAAGAGGAAGAAGAAGAGTTCGACGACGACTTCGACGACGACGACGAAGACGAAGACGAGGACGACGAGGACGAAGAAGAGGACGAAGAAGAGGACGACGGCCCCTAAGGCTCGTCGGGCTCGGACTCGGTCCCACGTCCCGAACCGAAGTACTGGCGCTCGAGGTAGTCCCGGCATGCTCTGCCGGCGGGCGCCTCGAGCGTCGGGCACAGGTGCTTGACGCAGCCGACGAACCGCGAGTCGGGCGCGTCTCGCTTCAGCGTCCGCGCCGCTTCGCACGCTTGCGCCGTGTCGTGATCCGCGCGCGCGAGGAGCGCAGCCTGGAAGAGGGCGTCGTCGCGGAGCAGCGTCGTCGGGTGATCCTGCCAGACGCGCAAGAACTCGCGGCGGGCGCGCGCCGAGTCGTGGAGAACGTCGCGGTAGAGCTCCGCGATCGCGAAGCGCGCCTCGGCGTAGCGAGGGCGCTCGTAGCTCCCGTATCCGTGCGCCTCTTCGCGCTCGGCGAGCATCCGCTCGAGGAGGCCGATCGCTTCGCGCGGCCGACCGAGCTTCTGTGCGGCCTGCGCGGCCCGGAAGAGCGCGTCGTCCCAGAGCGCACCCTCCGGGTAGGGGTGACGGTTCGCGGTGTCCAGGTAGGCGGCGAGCGCCAGCTCGGTCTTGCCCTGTTGGTCTAGAAGCCGCGCGCGGGTGTAGCGCACGCGCTCGTCCAGCGCGCCGCCCGCGAGCTCGAGGAGGAGCTCGGAGAGGCGCGCCAGGGCTCCGTCCTCGCCGCGCGTGCGCGCGACGTACCGGAGGTGGCGATCGAGCGCCGCGGGGCTCGTGCCCGCGGCCGGGTAACGCGACAGGCTCTCGACGTAGAGCTCTTGCGCGCGCGCTTCCTCGCCGCGCCGCTCGGCGAGCCCCGCGCGCTCGAACAGGGCGCGCGCGGCGCGCTCACCCCCTCCGCGATCGAGCTCGTCGAAGATCGCGTCCGCTCGCGCAAGATCGCCGGCGCGCTCGAAGCTCGCCGCCGCGCGGAAGCGCGCCTCGCTCGCGTCGCGCTCTTCTTCGGCGGCCCGGCTCGCCTCGAGCCAGCGCTCGCCGGCTTCGCGGTAACGTCCCGCCGAGTAGGCGCGCTCCGCCAAGGTCTGCTGCTCGGCGTAGCGAGGGGGGCGCGACGCCGAGCAGGCAAGGACGGCCGTCGCGAGCACGAGCGAAGGCCACCTCACGGCGTGCCCTGCTCGCGGGCCTCGAGCGCCGCGATCAAGAGCTCGTAAGCGACGATCTGCACCGCTTGCGCGAGGTTGATCGAGGGCTGATCGGCGACCATCGGGATTCGTAGGCTGGCGCTCGCCGGCGCGCGATCTTCCTCGGACAGGCCGGTCTTTTCGTTTCCGAAGAGGATCGACGTCCGCTCGCCCCGCGCGGCGCGCTCGACGATCTTCTTCGCCGCCTCGCGCGCCGTATAAACGCCGGAGACGCCGCGGTGCGACGTGGTCGCGAAGACGAGCGACGAGCCCTCGACGGCCTCGCCTACCGTGGACACGAGCTTCGCCGCGTGCAGCACGTCCCAGGCGCGGACCGCCATCTTGAAGGCCATCTCGTGGCCCGGCACCGCGAGCCTGCCCGGCTTCACCAGCGCGAGCTCCGAGAACCCCATGGTCTTCATCGCGCGCGCGCTCGCGCCCACGTTCTCGGGATAGTGAGTACGCACGAGCACGAAGGTCGTGAGCCCGTGTACCGGGAGCGTCAGGCGGCGCGAGGTCGGATCGCTCATGGCTTGGCCCTCCTGCTCGCCACGGCCGACTTCGCGCAGCGAAATCCCACGGTCGAGGCCTGATAGCTCGGATCCTCAGGGCGCCTCGCGGCCACGCGCAGCCAGGCCGCGGGCGTCTTGTAGTCGCCGCCGCGCAGCACCCTCATCCCGACTACCGGCGGGCCGCCGACCTGTTCGCTGTACGAGTCTTCCATCCACTCCGAGACGTTGCCGGCGAGATCCAGCACGCCCTCCTTCGTTCGCCCGCTCGGGAAGCTGCCCACCGGCGCGAGCTCCAGGAAGCCGTCGCTCGTGTCGGTCGGATCGCTCGCGAGGCGCCCGTGATTCGCGAGGCGCCCGTTCCAGAGCTCACCCCACGGGAAGCGGCGCCGCGTGCCGCCGCGCGCGGCGCGCTCGAACTCGGCCTCGCGCGGGAGGCGCATGCCTCGAAACCGGCAATAATCCGAAGCCTGGTGCCAGCTCACGAACGTCACCGGGAGCTCCGGGCGGTCGAAGCGGCTCATCGCGCCGAACGCGGGCGGCGTGCAGGCCGAAGCCTCGACGCAGCGCCGGTAAGCGGCGACGCTGACCTCGGTGCGCGACAGATAGAACGAAGGGACCCTGACGCGGATGGGGGGCATCTCGTTTTCGAAGGAGCGCTCGTCGCAGATCTCGTCGGGTCGATCGCGCGCGCACTCGGCCACCGCCTCGAGCACCTCCGGCAAGCTCGAGCCCAGATCGATCTCGAGCGCGCTGAAGCGAACGAACTCGCTGCCGGGCTCCGAAAGCTCGACGGTCCGACCGGTGAGAGCGCGCTCCGGCGCGCGCTCGGGCGGCCTCGCGCCCGAGAGGGGAGGCGCCTCCGAGGCCTCCAGGCGAGAGGAAGCGGCCGCGAGCAAGCTCGAAAGGGCGACGGCCCGAGTGACGGCTCGAGGGGACTTCACGGCTCGATGTCGGGAGCGGGCGGATCGACGCCGGCGTCGGCGTCGCGGGCGAGGACAGGAGCGCCGCTTTCGGCGGGCGCGGGCGGGACGAGCGCTCGCGACGAGGACTCGGTCGCGGGCGCGCGCTTGGTCGCGGCGGCGGCCGACGACTTCGGCCTCGGCCTCGGGCTCTCGGAGAGGTAGGCGATGGCTGCGGTAGAGCTCGTTGCAACCGCGGGGTTGACGAGCGGGACCGTGTCGCCGTCGCGGAGCCCCGCCGTGAGCTGCATGGCGGTCACGCCCACGAGCGCGCCGAGCGCCGCGGCGCCCAAGCTCGAGCGG
>JAEZYO010000222.1 GCA_023419055.1 Pseudomonadota bacterium
CTCGGCTTCAGCGACAAGGAGCGCGAGCTCGCGGAGAAGCTCATCGAGCAGCTGTCGAGCGACGAGTTCGAGGCCGAGAAGTACTCGGACACCTTCAGTGACCGCGTCCGGAGCGCGGTGGAGCAGAAGGTGCAGGGCGAAGAGGTGACGATCGCCCCCGAGGCCCCCAAGGCCCAGATCATCGACCTCTTCGAGGCTCTGAAGAAGAGCCTGGCCGAGCAGCCCGCGCCGCCCACCTCGCTAAAAGGGCCGAAGAAGACCGAGCCCCCGGCCGAGGACAAGGCCGAGAAGGGCGAGCCGAAGAAGGCGGCCGGCAAGGGCCGCGGCCGGCACAAGTAGGTTCGGCTCAGCTTTCTTGGCCCGGCGCGTCGCCTCGGAATAACGAGGTCGGCGGAGGCCCGTCCATGCAAAATCGCAAAGCGACCCTCGTGGTCATCGAGTACGGCGCTAGCTGGCCGCGCTGGTTGCACCCGGGACACTCCGGCGATCTCGCCGTCGTGGCGCAGCACTACGAGGGGCCACCGAGCTCGCTCGTGACGCAGGTGGCGAGCAGGGTGTCGCGCCTGACCAGCAAGGGCTGGCAGCTCCAGGCGATGGTGCTGGTCTCGAACGGGCGTATCGATCCGGAGGCGGTGGCGTCGCGCTCCGTCGTGGCGCGCGGCTTGATGGCGAACCTGCGAGCCGGCGGCGGAGTCCACTTCACGCTCAGCGTCAGCGACGAGCTCGGGCGGCGCTCCGCGCACTCGCTCACGGCGCTCGCCGCGGCGCTCGATCCCATGGCCTACGCGTGCGGCGTCGAGCTCTCGATTCGGCTTGGTGAGAAGGCGCCGCTCTACAGCCGTCCGCCGAGCGCGCTCGCGCTGTCGGAAGCGGGCTGACCGAACGATGAAGTCCGTCGCTCGCTGAGCCGAGTCAGAGCATGCACTGCTCGAGGCGGTCGACGTTCTCGGCCGCCATGGCGCACTCGAACGCTCGGCGCGAGACGCGGCTCGTGCATTGCTCGAACGAAGGATCCCGGGAGGCCCGGACGCGCGCCGCTCCCTGGAGCTTCACGAGCTCGGCCGCAGTCGTGGCGGCCCGATCCGAGCGAACCAAGAGCTCCGTGTAGCGGTCGAGCAGGGCGTCGCACTCCGCCCGGTCGAGCGGCTTGCTGCAGCCCGCCGGAACCAGCAGCAAGAGAGCCGAGAGGGCACGGAGTGCCGCGGCGCGCGAGCCGCGCTCGGTCAACGAAAGCACTCGTTCTCGATGTGGGCGGCGGTCTTCGCTTCGCGCACACATTTCATGGCACCGTCGGTGATCCGGCGACCGACGCACTGCTTCATCATGTCGCTCTGCATCGCGGCCTTGGCGTCGCGGACCTCGTCTGCCACGGCCTGGCTCCCTGCATCGTTCGCCTTGAGCTCGAGGCGCACGATCGTCTCCACGATCTCCTCGCACTCTTTCACACTCGCGGGATGCCCGCAGCCGCCAAGAGTCACCAAAAATGCAAGCCAGCCGATGTTCTTCACGGTCGTCCTCGGATTTGACCGGGATTGTCGCGGGGGCAAGTCTTGATTGCAGAAATCTGGACGTGTGTGCAGGTGCTGCTACCTTCCGAAGAATGACCCGACAGCGCGCTGCCGCGGTGACGCTGCCGACCCCGGAGCTCATGCTGCGAAAAGCGACTCTGGCTCGGTCGGCCGTCACCCGCGCCAAATACGCGCAGCGCGGTCTGTCGCACGACGGCAAGGTCGACCAGACGACGCGCAACATGTTGCTCCGGCAGCTTTACCTCTCCCACATGGAGGGTAAGCGCTTCGCGGACGCGCTGGTGGTCGCCGAGCAGATGCTGAACGGCGCGGTCATGCCCGACGTGGCTCATCAAGACGCCGCGCGCGCTTGCCTCGGCCTTCGAGATTCGGATCGGGCGGTGTTGCACCTTCGTTTGGCAAGCCGCGTGAGCCCGCCGACGCGCCGCGCGTTTCACCTCTGGACGCTCGGCACGGTGCTCTACTTTTCGGGCCGTTACCCGGAAGCGATTGGCGCGCTTTCGCGCGCTGCGCGTTGGGGCACGACCGACAAACCCCTCTACCGAGGTCAGCTCGTGCTCGCGCGGCTCTCCGCGGGAGAGGCTGCGAACTCGGACGGTCAGGTGGGGTTCGCGCGTGAGCGCCTGGAGGAGGCGCCCTGCGGGCAGGGGTACGGGCAGTTCGTGCTCGGTGAGCTCGCTTATCACGACGGTGATTGGCTCGCGGCGGAGCGCTACCTCACGGCCTTTCTGCGCCGCACCACGGGCGGGAGGGTGGCGCTCGAGGTCGCCCTCGCCGCGGAGATCGCGCGCGCGCGCCGGCTCGTCCGTCAAATCCGCCAACAAAAGCGGCGTCGCGCGGCGGGCTAGCGGGCGCCTGCCGGGGCTCGAATTTCGGGCTAAGCTCGAGCGGCCGATGGATCGCCGTTCGAGAATCGTCGCCGCGCTGCTCGCGGCGTTCACGTTGTTGCTCGCCTCGCCCGCGCTCGCTGCGCCTGCCCAGGACGCTTTCACGGCCGCGCTCTCCAAGGGGCCGCTGTACGCGGCGCTCGCGGCGCTCGTGGGCGGGCTCGGGGTGAGCCTGACGCCGTGCGTGTACCCGATGGTCGCCGTCACCGTCAGCATCTTCGGCGCGCGCCAGGCGCGGCACCGCTGGGAGGGCGCGCTCCTGAGCGCGGCGTTCGTGCTCGGTATCGCTGCCATGTTCGTGCCTCTCGGCGTGTTCGCCGGGATGTCGGGCCAGATCTTCGGCTCCGTTCTTCAGAACCGCTGGGTCATCGTCGCCATGGCCACGCTGTTCCTCGCGCTCGCGGCGAGCCTGTTCGGGGCGTACGAGTTCGGGCTCCCCGCCTCGCTCACCAACAAGCTCGCCGAGATCGGGGGCATTGGTTACAAGGGCGCGTTCTTGCTCGGCCTGGCTTGCGGTCTCATCGCCGCGCCCTGCACGGGCCCCGTGCTGACCGGGATCTTGGCCTGGATCGCCAGCACCAAGAGCGCCGCGCTGGGCGCCGCCGCGATGGGCGCGTTCGCGGTCGGGCTCGGCATGCCGTTCTTCGTGGTGGGCGCGTTCGCCGTTCAGCTCCCGAAGAGCGGTCGCTGGATGGTCCACGTCAAATCGATCTTCGGCGTCGTGCTCGTGATCGTGGCGTTCTACTTCCTGAACACGGCCTTCCCGGCGCTCTCCGCGTTCGTGAAGCCGTCCGCGTTGTTCTACGGTGGGATGGCCGCGCTCCTCCTGCTCGGCCTCTTTCTGGGCGCGGTGCACCGCGAGTTCTCGGAGCCGGGCGCCGGGGTCAAGATCGGCAAGGGTCTCGGCATCGCGCTCGTGAGCTTCGCCGGCTTCGGTGTCGTGGTCGGCGCGAGCAAGCCCAAAGGCTCGCTCTCCTGGGAGAAGACGGCGGTGGAGGTCGCGAAGGCGCGCGCCGAGCGCGAAGGGCGGCCCTTGCTCGTGGACTTCACGGCGGCGTGGTGCGGGGCCTGCAAGGAGCTCGACAAGCACACCTTCTCCGCGAAGGACGTGAACGCGGAGGCGTCGCGCTTCGTGGCCGTCAAAGTCGACGCCACCGTCGACGACGATCCCAAGGTCGTGGCGACGCTCGAGCGCTTCGGCGTGAAAGGCCTGCCGACGGTGGTCGTCTTCGACTCTTCCGGGAAGGAAGCGCTCCGTTACACCGACTTCGTCCCGCCCGAGCAGTTCTTGAGCGACATCAAGAAGGTCGACTGAAGGGACGACCGGCTACGGCTCGAACTCGGCCTTCGGAGCGGAGCCAGGCTTCGGAGCGGGGGCAGGCTTCACGGCCGCCGTGGCCTCCGCCGGCGCGCGCGACGGCTTCGCCGGGCGGTGGCTCGACTTCGCCTGGCCGCTACCCTTCTTGCCCGAGCTCGCGCGCTTCCCCGAGCCGCGCCCCCGCTTCTGCTTCTTGGGTTCGTCGGCGTCTTCGGCTTGGGTGACCGGCGCTGGCGTCTTCGGCTTGAAGGTGTCCTGCAAGAGCGCGAGCAGCTCGGTCGAGCTCTGCCCGACGCCCTTTCGACTGTCGCTCATCAGCGCGATGAGCTCGCGGGCGTCGCTCAGGTTGTTCTTCACTTCACTACGCTTGCCCGCGCCGTCGGTCCAGAAGACGCGGTCCACCTCTCGATCGAGCTCGATGGAGCGCGTGCGGAGCGAGTCGAGCTCGGTGGCGCCCTCCCGAGCCAGCTGCTCGACGCTGCGGAGCTTGCGCGTCGCCGCGCGGATCGCCTCGAGCTGCGCTGCTTGTTCGCTCTTCGGTTCGCCTTTGACTTCGAGCTCCGGAGCGCCCGCGGTCGCGTTGGGGAGCGTGACCTCGACGCCGGACTGTTCGAGCTCGCCGACCACCTTCTTCAGGTTCTCGCCGAGCTCCGAGGGCTTCGCGGCCGGCGCCGCACCGACGGCGCGAGCGAGCTCGTCGCGCGCCGCTCGCTCGAGCTTGAGCGCGTTCGCGGTATCGAGCTGGTGCCGGTAGAGCTTGACGAAGAACTCGTCGTAGTCGGGCTTCCCGGCCGCGTAGTACTCACCGCGCGCGACCGGCGTCGTGTCCTTCTGCACGCAGCCGCCGCTCGCCGCGGCGAGGCAGATCACCCCGAGCGCCACCCCCCGGAGCGAATCAGCGGCAATCGAGCGTCGTCGCCCAAAGTTCGTCATGGCCACCAATCGTCTGAACGTAAAGTGAAACGCTGCGATCTCCGGCGGAGAAGAGCGCACCCTGACCGGAGCTTGCTCCCTTGGGGGACACGATCAAAGGCTCGCCCACCGGCGAAAGCTTCGGATCGAGCACGAGCGTCCGCACCTGGTACATCCCGGTCTTGCCTTCGGTCCACTGCAAGAGCCAGTGATCGCGGGCGAGCGGCGCGGCGGACGGCGCGATCTGTCCGCCGCCGAGTCCTCCGGGAGGTGCCTCGAACTTGGTGCGAGTCCCCTGCGTGCTCCCGAGCGTGCCCGTGACGAGCTCGACGTGCCACGGCTCCTGGCTCGTCTCACGCGCCGCGAACACGACCAGCCAACGCGACGCGCTGACCGCCGCGAACGGCGTGCCGACGAGCTTGGGCGTGTCGAGCGCCACGAGCTCGGTTTGCTTGCTGCCGTCGACGTTCAAGAAACCGACCATCTCCTTGCCTTCGAGCCCGCCGACTCGGAAGGTGACGAGGTGCCCGGTGGGGTACGAAGCCACGCGGAGCTCGGTGACGGCGCTCTTCACGGGGAGCGGCCAGACCGCCTCCGGAGGCTCGCTGCCAGCGGCGCGCATCAGCGCGCTCTCGCCTGCGCCAATCACGAACGGCCTGGGGCCGTCCACGGCGCGCGGGTTCTTGAGGGCCTCGCTGTCGGCGCGCGCGAAGAAGTTTTCGCTGCCCGACGCGACCAGAGGGACCACCGAGCGTAGCGGCTGGTCGAACGCTTTTTGGAACGTGGGCTCGGCGTCCAACGTGTCCGGAGCGACCACGACGCCGACCGCCTTCTTCGAACTCTCCGCGAAGCCGAGCGCTGCGCGCCCGGACTGCGTCCGTGCAAGCAAGGGCGTGACGCTGCGGTCGATGGTCGCCCCGAGCCGAGCCGGGTGCGCCTGCACGCGACAAGCGACGGGCGTCACGGGCGGAGGCGCCGAGGCGCTGTGCGGGGCCGCCTCCGCCGCGTCCTCGTTCGGAGCGCCTTGCCGCGACAGGAGCAAGAAGCCGCCCAGCAACGCGCACGCCGCCACGCCACCGAGCGCCACCAGCGCAGGCTTGAAGCGCCTCGCGGGCGGCGACTCGAGCGCGTTGTGCGGCGTCGACTTCACGCGGGCATCGACCTCCATCGCGGCAGGCGAACCCGTGGAGGAGAGCGCGTTCCGCGCTTCGGAGCGCGGCGCCGGTGCGGAACCGGAGCTCAAGGTGACCTCGAGCGGCGCCGGAAGGGGCAACGGCTTTACCACCGGGCGCGCGCTCGGCGGCGGCAAGTTCGGCTGCGGGAGCGGACCTTGAGGAGGAGCGCGCCGAACCGGAGGTGGAGGCGCGGGTGACCGCCCGAGCTCGACGACGGGGCCCGCGTGAATGATGGCCGGCGCGATCTCCGAGGGCGCGCGCGACAAGCTCGGCGCGGACTCGGGGATGGTCGGCTGGATGGGGCGCGCGTCACCGAGCGCGCTGAACGACTCTTCCGGGATCGTCGGCATCGGGGGGCGCGCTTCACCGAGCACGTGAACCACCGGAGTGTGCGCTGCCGGGCGCGCGGCGACTGCTTCGCGCGAGAGCGGGACACGCTGCGGCTGCACCGGGGCGAGGGCCTCGCGTCGCTGGGTCACGGCGTTGTCGTCGACCGTGATCTCGCCGATGGGCGCGCTCCGGTTCGGGAGCGTCGTCATGGCCTCGGACTCGGGCGGCAGCGGCAACGGAGTGTCGACGGCGCTCTGCTCGCGCCCCAAGCGCGAGAGCACGCGTGGATCGAGCGCGGGACCGCCGAGCGAACTCCGCGGCGGCGGAGGTACCGCGGCGGGGGGGCGAAGCGTCGCCGTGGCCGGCGCCGCCTCGTCGCTCAACGTCGGCATCGGCGGGCGAGCCCCGGCGTAGCTCTCGGTCGAGCGCTCGAACGCGGCGAAGGACGCGCTCTGCGTCGAGACCACCGCCGTCGGCGGCTTGGGTTTCTCCTTCTGCAAGCCGAGCAGCCCGAAGCTGCTGGGCGGGGACTCTCGTTCCGGTGGGGGCGCCGGCTCGTCGTTCCGAGGCTGGGACTTGCGTTCACTCGGGAGGACGATCTTGGGCGGGGTCAGGTTCGGCCGCGGCAGCTTCAAGTGACCTGCGGCCCGTTCGACCGCCGCGCGACTGGCCTCGGACGGGGGCTCGGGCAACAGGGCGGCCGCGGCTTGGGCTGGCTCGGGGGGGCTAGGAGGCGCGCTGCCCCACTCCGCGTCCACGAGTGAAGCTCGCGAGTCGGGTGCGGGCGGAGCGGGCGGCTTGACGACCCCGCTCAACGAGGGCGGCGAGAGCCGCGCTTCGACGGCGCTGGGCGCGAGCGCGTCCGCGAGCTCGGCGATGCGGCTCGCGCTGGACCACTCGCTCCACCCGGTCTTCCAGACGAGCGTCTTCGGCGGCAGGGTGCCGCTCGAGAGCAGCGCGACCAGATCCCACTTCACGCCGGACTGCTCCTTGCCCAGCGTGTCGATCCATCGCCAGCTCACGTCGTCGGCGCGAAGTTTCATTCTGCCTCCGAGCGCGAGCGCGCTCGAAGCGACAAGTATGCCCGAGATCAGCCGGGTGGCGCACGCCTACTTCGCCATCGTGGCTCAGGGTGTCCCAGCTCGAGCGAGCGCTATCACCCCGAGTACTTTCGCTCCTTCTGCCTCGAGAACGGCGAGACATGCCGACAAAGTCGCACCTGTGGTGACGACGTCGTCAACGAGGATCACACGACCCGACATTCGCTTTTTCGCTCGACGCTCGGCGTCCCTCAAACGAAACGCGCGCGCGACGTTCTCGGATCGGTCCTCGCGAGACAGGCGCGCCTGCTGCTCGGTCTCGCGCCTGCGCTCGAGCAAGCGCGGCGCGAAGCGCGCGCGGTGTCGCTTCGAGAGAGCGCGCGCGAGCAACGCCGATTGGTTGTAGCCGCGCTCGACGAGGCGGCGAGCGTGCAGGGGCACGGGGACGAAGAGGTCATTCGCGCCGACGCCGAGCGGAGCGAGCTCCGCGTCGAGCAGCGTCGCGAACGTCCCGGCGAGCTCCGGGTGCCCGGCGAACTTGAAGCGCGAGATCGCTTCTTTGAGGGGTGACGTGTAGCGACCGAGCACGACGAGCGGGTACCCGTCGAGCTCCTCTACGGAAGCGCGCTCGAAGCAGCCGCAGTCTTTGCAGAACGCGTCGCGAGAAGGTGAGCCGCAAGCGGCGCAGCGCGCGGGCGCCACGAGCTCGAGCAAAGCTCTGACGATGCGATCGCCCGACGAGAGACCGTGCATGACCTCCGGGTCGGTCGGCGCGCGGGCTCGGTTTCGTGGTTTCTCGAAGCGCGAGCGAGGATCAGCTGATCCCGAGCAGCTTGCTCATCGAGAGCTCGTCTGCCGGGGTGAACGCGTAGCGGTCGAACTCGGCGCTCGTCGCCCACTGGAAGTCGTTCACGTTCGCCGCGCTCGGCTCGCCGCGGAGGATCCTGCACTCGTAGAGATAGAGATCGACCGCGTAGCGCTCGTACGGGTGGTTCACGTAGCTGATGAGCTGCCCCGGTTCGACCTCTACCCCGAGCCGGTGGAGCACCTCGCGCCGGAGCGCGTCGGAGTCGGTCTCACCGCTCTCGACGCGCCCGCCGGGAAACTCCCACAGCAGAGGCAGGACCGCCGACTTGCGGCGCTGGGTGATCAGGTAGCGGCCGTCACGCTCGATGACGGCCGCCACGACTCGGACGGTCTTGACGGAGGACGTCACGTCACGAGCCCGTTTGCGGACGGGCCATGGTCAGTAGTCCACGCGGAAGAGCTGCTGCCCCATGAGGAGGATGTCCCCCGAGGCCAGCGCTCGTTCCGTGTAGAGGCGCGCGAACGTGCCGTTCGAGCTGCCGACGTCCGTGAGGTAGATCTTGCCGTCGGGGCCCTTGGCGATGCGGCAGTGGAGGCCCGAGACGTAGCCGTCCTCCGAGAACAAGATGTCGCCGCGCTCGCGGCCGCAGTGGACGCCGCGCTCCGGGATCGGAAACGCGTTGCCCGTCGTGTCGCGACCGATCACGAGCGCGAGCCGCCCGATGTAGCCCTTCGCAGGGCTGCCGAATCGCTCGACGCCGTCGGCTGACTTGGACTGCCCCTTGAGCTCCTCGAGGCGAATGATCTCCTGACCGATGCGGAAGACGTCGCCGAAGTCGAGCGGGTAAGGCTCGTTCGGTCGGAGCTTGAGGTAGACGCCGTTCAGGGAGCCTTCGTCCTTCACGGTGAGCTGCTGACGGCGGAGCAGCGTGGCGTGGCGCGGCGAAAGGTAGCTGTCACCCGCGAAGATGGAGCCGGTATCACGACCCAGGGTGACCGAGGGGCCGTCGGGCAGGCGCCAGGTTCCCGCCTCGCTGCCGTCCGCGCGGAGCGCGGTCAGCGTGACCGGGAAGGAGCCGGCGGCGCTCGGCATCGCCTGGGCGGCGACGGAAGCCGAAGGCACGGGCGCGGCGCCGGCGAGCGCGGACAGGTTGTATCCGCACGACGCGCAGAACTTGTTACCGGTGCCGTTCACGTGACCGCATTGCGGGCAAGTGACGGTCGCGCTCGTGGGCGGCGCGGACGGAACCTGCGCCGAAGGTCGCGGTGCGGCCACGGGAGCGGGTGCAGCTGCGGGGCGCGGCGCCGCAGCGGCGGGAGCCGGAGCTGGCGCAGGAGCGGCCGCAGGCGCCTGTTGAGCGGGGACGCCATGTGGAGGCGTCGCGGCGGTGAACGGCTTGGCGGCTGCGCCGCGCGGCAACTCCGCGCCGCAGCCCAAACAGAACTTGTAGTGGTCCTGGTTCTCCTTGCCGCACTTCGAACAAGTGATCACGTGTGGCCTCCCTGGGGCGCGGTCTGCGAAGTCGAGCGACGTTCCAAAGATGGACGCGCTCGTAACCGCGCGATTATCCACGACCCTTTCCAATGGTCAAGGACCCGGAGGCGCTCAGGAGGAGAGGGCGACCAGCGCTTCCCGGATGAGATCGCCGAGCGGAGCCGAGTCGACCCTCGGGCCGAGGCTCGCGACCGCTTTCTCCGCGTCTGCCGCTCGGTAACCCATGTTGGTGAGCGCGCTCAGCAAGCGGCCGCGCGTGCCGCCGGCCGGCTGGCTGGGTGTCGGGCCGTCGCCCGGCACGTCGGTGAGCTTGTCCTTGAGCTCGACCAACAAACGTTCCGCCGTGCGCTTCCCGATCCCGGGCACCTTGGTCAGTCGAGCCAGGTCCCCGTTCCGCACCGCACGCGCCAGATCACCGATCGGTAGCGCCGAGAGCATGCCGAGCGCCGTCTTCGGGCCCACGTTCGGCACGGAGAGCAACAAGCGGAACACCTGTCGCTCGCGCTCGCTCGCGAAGCCGAAGAGCTCGAAGGCGTCTTCCCTCACGTGCGTGTGGATCACGAGCTCCACGTCGTCACCGCTCCGCTTGGCGCGGCCGAGCGCGCCTGCGGGGATCGTGACCTCGTAGCCGACGCCGCCGACGTCGACCAGCACCGTGCCGCTCACTTCGTCCGGTGCCACGCGCCCGCGCAGGCGACCAATCATACAGGCTCAATTATCCTGAGCGCCCTGCGCAATCCAGCGCCGAATCGCGTCCTTCTGATCGGCGTTCAACTGGCCGGGTTGGTCACGGGGCGGCATCGGATCGCCGCAGGCTGCCTCCGGGCAATGCAAAACGCCCTCGAACTCGACCTCGCAGGACAGCTTTCGTTCGTCCTGGCACGCGTAGATCTTGTCGACGAGAAAGCTCTTCTCGGGGGCGCCGGGGAACACGAGCGCGCGATCGTCGGCGCTCCTCGACACCTTCTTCAACCCGCTCACGATGCGAGCATAGAGCACGGCGTCGAGGGGCGTCGTCGTGTCGCTCGCGGGAGGTCCCAGGTAGAGATCGAGCGCGGGGTAGACGAGCTTGGGGTCGGTCCCCGGTGCCGTGCCGTGGCACTCGGTGGCGGTGCAGCTCCCGCGCAGGATCGGAAAGACGGTGGTCGCGAACGAGACCGGCGGCGTCGAGAGGTCGACGTCGGGGTTCGGCTCTTCGCAGCGACCGCAGGCGGGGTTCCTGCTCCCGGCTCCGCTGTCCGAAGGCGTGTCGCTGCCACCGCAGCCCGAAGCCGCCGCACCGAAAGCCAAGAGCGCCGTAGCAGTCGTAGCGAGCCGCGTGACGAGCAACATGGATTCACCTCGCGCGAGCGGCCGGCTCCTCCCCGAAGTCGGAGCGAAAGGGCCGGCCAGCCTACTTTTCGTAGCAGAAAACGCGTGGGGGCCGAGGGTGGGCCGTGGTAAGGCCGACCTCGGATGGCGCACCAAGCTCGAAGCTTCGCGAAGATGTTCGCGCTGGGTTTTCTGACCCTCACGATGGGCGTCGCACTTTTGTCGTGCGGTGGGTCTGCGAGCGAAACACCGCCACCACTCGAGCCGCACCCCGCGAATCTCCACTACTCGCGCTCGAGCACAGCGTTATCCTCGGTGGATCTTCCCGCGGAGCCCGACGCGGGAGCGAGCGAGCCGTCCGCGCCCTCTGCCGTCCCGTACGAAGCCCCGCCCGCCGCTGACGCTCCGGCGCCGCGCACTTGGGGTGCGGATCCGGTTCGAAAGAGCCCGCCGGGCCCGGCGCTCAAGTAGAGCTCGCGCTCAGAACTGACCGACGAGCTCGAGGCCGGCGAAGCCGGGCGAGGTGACCGGCACCGCTCGCATCGGCGGTGTCGCGGACGCGCTGCTCTTCTCCTTGGGAGACAGGAAGTACCAGACGATGCCGCCCACCAAGAGCGCGCCGCCCACGCCGGCGACGGCGCTTCCGACGTTCATGCGCGTGCGAGCAGAGTTTGCCGGATCGAGCTCGTCCTCGGGGCAGAAGCGATGGTTCTCCGGGTCGCCACAGTGGCTCGCGTACTCGTCGACGTCGCTCTTCGCGGTGAGGTGCAGCACACCCCCGCCGATGAACATGGCGCCGCCGACGCCGGCCACGACGAGCGGCAGGATCGGGCGCGAACCTTCGTCGACCTCGGAGGTGTTCGCGGGAGGCGGAACCGGAGAGGCCTCGGGCTCGCCCGCGCCGGGGGCCGGCTCGGCTGACTTCGGCTGCTTTTGCGCCTGGGCCGCGGCCTCGTCGTTGTCGATCTGCTTCTTCAGCACCTCGATCCGACGGGTGATTTGAGGCCGGTCCGGCGCGTTCTGTTCCCGCGCGAGGAAGGTCTCGAGCGCCATGACCGCTTGCTTTCGCTGCCCGTCGAGCTCGTAGGCCCGCGCCAGGTTCAAGAGCATTTGGTGCTTGGTGCAGTCGCGGCGGTAGGCGTCCTCCCAGTAGAGGATGGCGCGCGGGTAGTCGGCTTCGTTGAAGGAGACGTTACCAGCTTGAAATGCGGCCTTGGCGGCGGTGGTGTCGGACTCGCTCGGCTCGCGAGTGCACTCGGGGTAGGGCTTGGCTTCATCGGCGGCATGGGCAAACGCCGGGACGAGCGTGAGCGCGGCGAAGGCGCAGTACGCACCAGGCCGAGCCCGCAAAAACCCTTTCATCATCGCTACAAACGCTCCTAGAGGTTAAGTCGGATAGCATAGAAGGCCTCCGCCCGAATCCCAAATAAGCGTCGCGGAACGCGCCCCTCTAGCTCGGCCGCCGACCCCGGACACTCATTCGACTTTCGCTGCAAATGCAAGGAACAGCTCGTGCGTTGTCGGCCGCCGGGCCCGAGCCGGATGACGCGAGAGGAGCGGGAGAGAGTCGTTCGGACGCACTTGTATCAGGCATGATTCCGCGCTCATGTTCGAGGCGGTGAAGACCGCCGAGTCCTGGCTCAAGAGTACGCGGTTCTGGCTGCTCGCCCTGTCCGCTGCGCTCCTCCTCTTTCTCTCTCAGGTGCCGCTCGCCACTGCGCAGGGCACCTCCACGAGCCAGCGGCTCGAGGCGATCCGCCAGCGGATGGAGAAGGGACAGGCCCTCTACGTCACCAAGGACTACGCGGGCGCCGCGCAGATCTTCGAGGACGGCTACAAGGCCTATCCGTACTCGGCTTTCCTCTTCAACGCGGGCGTCTGCTTCCAGAAGCTCGGCGACCTGGATCGCGCGCTCTCCAAATTCCGCGAGTACCTGCGCGTCGATCCCGGCGCTCCCGACGCGGGCAAGGTGAAGGAGCGCATCGAGGCGCTCGAGGCGGCCAAGGCCGAGCAAGCCGCGCAAGCGGAGGCCGTCGACGCCGGTGAAATGGGCGACGCCGGCGAAGAAGCGGGCGTCGACGAAGCAGGGGTTCCGATCGAGGCAGGCGCGCCGAGCGAAGCTGGAGCTCCCGCGCCGATCGTCGCGCAGGACGACGCGACCGCGATGAAGTCTCTGGTCGTGATCGAGACCGAGCCGGAGGGCGCTCCGCTCAGGCTCTATCAGCGCGTCGACGACAAGGCGCCGCCGTTCATCGCCGGCACCGCGAACCCCGGCTGGCAGGAGGTCGCGAGCACGCGCGCCCCCGCGAGCCTCACGCTCGCGATCGGCCGCTACCACGTGGTGGTCGAGAAGTTTCGCGACTTCAACCAGAGCGAGACCGACATCGACGTCGCGCCGGGCCACGTGCTCCAGTTCAAGGCGAACCTGTCGCAAGGCGCGTTCATGTCGTTCTTGCGCGTCTCGGCCAACGTCCAGGGCGCGTACGTTTACCTCGACGATCCTCGGAAGACGCGGCCTTACTGGGGCCTCACGCCGCACGCGGAGCTCGTCGGTTACGGCAAGCACCAGGTGCTGATCGAGGCTCCCGGCTTCGAGCCGCTCGCGACCACGGTCGAGCTCGCGCACGGCGAGCAGAAGGAGCTCGAGGTCAAGCTCGTCCGCGTCGGCTACGGCATCGTGCGCATCCACTCGAACGCCGCGCAGATCAAGGTCGCGATCGACGAGAAGCCGCGCGGCGTGTGGTCGAGCGGCGAGCCCCCGCTCGACATCCAGGTGCCCTCCGGGCAGCACAAGCTCACGGTGACGAGCGAGGGGCGCAAAGACTTCGAAGGGTTGATCGAGGTCCCGCGCGGCCAGGTCCTGCCCGTTCACGCGACCATGATCCAGAAGTACCCGCGCGGCGCGGCCTGGACTCAGGCCATCGTCGGCGGCGCGGTGATCGGCGCCTCGATCTGGGCCGGGCTCGAGTCCAACAAGCTCCACGACGAGCTCGAAGAAGATCGCCGAAAGGGCGTGCTCGAAGACACCGACTCGCGCGCCACGCGCGGGCGCTGGTTCGCCGTCGGCGCCGACGCGGGGTTCGTCGTGGGCGCCGCGCTGCTCGGTCTCGCCACCTACAACTTCATCCGCGATCCGCTGCCCGATTCATCGACCCAGCTCGAGAAGCCGGTCGAGTTCGAAGATCCGAAGAAGGCGCGCCCCCTCGCGAGCCGCTCACGACCGCGTCCACGCGAGACGGTGGCTCGCAAGCCCGAGCTCGAAGTCGCGCCCTTCGTCGGCAGCTCTTCGGGCGGCGTGGTGGTGGGA
>JAEZYO010000236.1 GCA_023419055.1 Pseudomonadota bacterium
TACGCGATGAGCGCGCAGCAGACTCTCGGGGGTGACGGCATGACCTGGACGGCCATCGCGCACACCCTGGCCGCGGTGAGTGAGCCTCGCGTCCCTCGCTACGCGCCGCGTTTCCCCGGCGGCGTCACCCCTTCGTCGCCGCGTTCGGTCCCCTCTCCGATTTCGACCCCGAGCTCACGCATCGAGCGCTGAGCTCAAAGCCTTGTTGATCCCGGATCGACGGCTGAACCTCTCGCGACGCGCCCCGGCGCTCAGGCTCGGGGCGTCCGACAACGTGGTCGTGGCGCGAGTCGATCTGACAGCCGGCCGCGAGCTCACCGAGGAACGCCTCGTCTGCCGCGCCGCCATTCCGATCGGGCACAAGGTGGCGACGAAAGCGCTCGGCCCTGGCGAGCCCATCGTGAAGTACGGGCAGGTCATCGGCTTCGCCAAGGAGCCGATACAGCCCGGAGATCACGTGCACCTCCACAACTGCGAGATGGGGCGGCTCTCGCTTTCGCACGACTTCTGCGCCGGTCGCCGCCCGACCGACTACGTGCCCGAGAGCGAGCGAGCCACCTTCCTCGGCATCCGACGGTCGGATGCTCGCGTCGCCACCCGAAACTTCATCGGGATCCTGACGACGGTGAACTGTTCGGCGACGGTGGCGCGCGCGGTCGCCGATCGCTTCAAAGGGGACGCGCTCGCCGCGTACCGCAACGTCGACGGCGTCGCGGCGTTCACGCACGCCTCGGGCTGCGGCATGGACAACGGCGGCGAAGGGATGCGCCTGCTTCAACGCACCATCGCCGGCTACGCGCGGCATCCCAACTTCGCGGGGTTATTGGTGATCGGCCTCGGCTGCGAGGGCAACCAGCCCGACGCTCTGGCTGAAAAATGGGGCCTTTCACCCGGCCCCCTCCTCCGCGTGCTCACCATTCAGGAAACCGGTGGTACGCGGGCCACCATCGAGCGCGCGACCGAGTTGGTCAGGGAAATGCTCCCGCACGCGAACCGCGTGGAGCGCACGCGGCTGCCCGCGAGCGAGCTCACGCTGGCGCTCCAGTGCGGCGGCTCGGACGGCTACTCCGGCGTCACGGCGAACCCGGCTCTCGGCGCCGCGGTGGACCTCTTGGTGCGCCACGGCGGGACCGCCATTCTCAGTGAGACTCCGGAAATTTACGGCGCCGAGCACCTGCTCACGCGCCGCGCGGAGTCGCCGGAGGTGGCGGAGAAGCTGCTCGCCCGGCTGCGCTTCTGGGAGGACTACACGGCGCGCAACCACGGCGAGATGAACAACAACCCCTCGCCCGGCAACAAGGCGGGCGGCATCACGACCATCCTCGAGAAGTCGCTCGGCGCCGCGGCCAAGGGTGGCAGCACGAACCTAGTGGACGTCTACGAGTACGCCGAGCCCATCACCAGGAAGGGTTTCGTGTTCATGGACTCGCCCGGCTACGATCCGTGCTCGGCAACGGGGCAAGTAGCGAGCGGCGCGAACGTCATGTGCTTCACCACCGGGCGCGGCTCGGTCTTCGGGTGCCGCCCGGTGCCGAGCCTCAAGCTCGCCACGAACACGCCCGTCTTCGAGCGTCTGCGCGAGGACATGGACATCAACTGCGGCTCCATCGCCGACGGCGAGGTGGACGTCCAGGAGATGGGCCGGCGCATCTTCGAGCTCGTGCTCGAGACTGCGTCCGGGAAGCCGAGCAAGAGCGAAGAGCTCGGCTTCGGCGAGAACGAGTTCGTGCCCTGGCAGATCGGCGCGGTGATGTGAGCGGGGCTCCCCGCCACGCTCACGGCGCGGCGGGGCAATGGATCTGCTCGGTGCCGAGCGCGACGTCGTCGATGTAGACGGTTCGCGCCGGATCGTTCTGATAGAGCTCGAGCCCGAGCGAGACCTTGTCGAACTCCGGGAAGTTCCACTTCCCCATCGTGCCGTCCGAGATGCACCCGTCTCCGTTTCCCGGAGGATCATTGGCGTTCTGCACGGTCAGATCGTTGACCTGAGTGCCGTTCAGGTAGAACTTCATCGTGTCGGTCGCGGCGTCGAACTGCCACTCCATGCACGCCCATTCTCCGGTCGGCATGGCCTGCTGCGAGTGGTGCCAGCAATCCGATGAGGTGCCGCCCTGCGTCTCGTAGTTGGCCATCAGTCGCCCCATTTGCTGGCCACCGTAGCGAATGAGCGCGCGGTAGCTTTCGCCGGCCACGGCGCCCTGGCCCTCGATGTTGGTCCAGTGCACGCCGCTGTCGGGCGCGGCCGCGGTCTTGATCATCATACGGCCCCACAGCATGTCTTTTGCCGCGGGGAAGAGCGGTGCACCCTCGGTGACGAAGAAGGCCCGCTTGTAGCCCGGGTTCCCGTCGAGCGTGACCTTGACGGATTTCGCGCCGCTGAAGGCCTCCTCACCGGTGATGACGACGCCGCCGTGATCGTCGACGTTCTTCGTCCAAGGAGCGCCCGGATCCTGATCCAGCGTGTCGTCCTCGAAATCGTCGCAGATGAGCGCGCTGCCGCAGCCGCCGGAACCGCCGCTCCCACCCGCGCCCGCGCTGCCTGCGCTGCCGCTGCTTCCAGCGGTGCCCGCGCTGCCGCCGCTTTCACCCGTACCGCCGCTCCCACCCGCGCCCGCGCTACCCGCGCTGCCGCCAGCAGAGCCGCCGGCCCCCGCGCCGGACGAGCCTGCCGCAGCACCACCTGATCCGCCGGGGGCGCCGCCGGACGTGCCGCCCGCCCCGCCGCTTTGAGGCCGCTCGGAGCCGGGGTCCGAACTGCAGGAAAGGAGCGTCGACGCCGTGAAGAGCGCGAAACCGGTCGCAGTAAGCTGAAGTCGATTCATCGAGTAAAATCGCCCATTTCGTCGAGTAAGGCCGCGCCGAGCACGCCCGCGGAGTCGCCGAGCTCGTGTTTCATGATCGGGGTCAGGAGCTCGTCGTTGAACACGTACTTTCTCACGCGTTCCACCCCCTCGGTATAGAGAAAGGGTAGATTCGAAACTCCGCCGCCGAGCACGACCGCGCTCGGATCGAGGATATCGATCACGTTCGACAGCCCACGGCCGAAAGCTTCGAGCAGCTCGTCGATCACGCCTGCCGCGTGCTCGTCCGAATCCCGCCGCGTCACGATCTCGGAGAGCTTCCGGAACCCACCGCTCCTTCGCTGGTACTCTTCTTCAGCGCCGCCGCCGCTGATGTAAAGCTCCAGGCAGCCCATCTTTCCACAGGAACAGACACGGCGCTCCGTGAGCCCGGTGCCCTGACTCGGGGCGCCCGAGAACTGCTCGGGCCGGCGCCACGGCCCGACGGCGTGATGCCCCCACTCGCCGCCCAAGCCCTGAATGCCGCCCCATATGTGTCCGCGCAGCACGACTCCTCCCCCACAGCCAGTGCCCATGATGACGCCGAACACGACGCCGTCGAGGTAGGTGCGAGCCGCTCCGAAGCGCGCCTCGGCGATCGCGAAGCAATTGGCGTCGTTCTCGAAGGCGACATTTTGCCCCAACCGTCCGCTGAGATCCTGACGGAAGGGTTTGTCGTTCAGGCACTGCGTGTTCGAGTTCTTCACGAGGCCCGTGCGACGACTCACCGAGCCCGGCATGCCGACGCCGATCGGGACCTTCTTGCCGTCGATTCCGGCTTCGCGCTGCACGGTCTCGATGAGACCGATGGTCGACTCGAGGATGGCCTCGTAGCCGCGCTCGCGCAGAGTAGGGATGCGCTGCCGCGAAAGCACGTCGAACGCGTCGCTCGCGTGCTCCACCTTCACTTCGCGCGACTTGCGTCGCACCACGGCGGCCTCGATCTTCGTGCCGCCCATGTCTACTCCCACAGAAACGACTTCGCTCATGGCCTTACGTCCAGATCCGGAGGGCCGGGGAGCTTAGTCGCAATCGAGCCGAGAGCCAGCGCTCGGCCCGATTCGCGCGAGAGGGCGGTTATTCCCCGGGCGGCGGGGGGCTCGCGTGCGACATGGCGGCGTCGGGCGCCGAATCCGCCTCGAAGTCGGATTCATCGTGCCCGCCCCCCTTCAGACGCTCGAGCTTGCGGTAGAGGGTGCGGCGGTCGAATCCGAGGACCTTGGCCGCGAGCGTCTTGTTCCCGCGTACCGCCGTCAGCACCTTCTGCAGATAGCGCTCCTCGACGAGGTGCATCGGGGGGAGCTCGTTCGGATCATGGCTCGTCGAGAAGACCTCGCGCTCACGATGACCGCGGAGCTTCGACGGAAGGTCGTCGACGGTCAGCTCGTCGAACTGCGCGAGCGCCACGGCGCGCTCGATGCAGTTCTCGAGCTCTCGAATGTTTCCGGGCCACTCGTAGTTGAGGAGCAGCTCGGCCACGGGTTGCCCGAACCCGCGCACCGGCTTGTGCGAGCGCTGCGCCGCGACCATGAGGAAATGCTGTGCGAGGGGCAAGATGTCTTCACGCCGCGCGCGGAGCGGCGGCATGTCGATGCGCACCACGTTGATGCGGTAAAAGAGGTCCTCACGGAAGGCACGCGCCTGCACGGCCTTCTCCAGGTCGTGGTTCGTCGCGGCGAGGATGCGCGCGTCGAAGGGGATCTCTTCGGAGCCCCCCACCGGCCGCACCTTCCGCTCCTGCAGCACGCGCAAGAGCTTGGCCTGCATGCCGAGCGGCATGTCGCCGATTTCGTCCAGGAACAGCGTGCCCTTGTTGGCCTCCACGAAGAGGCCTGCCCGCGGAGCGCGCGCGTCCGTGAACGCTCCCTTCACGTGACCGAAAAGCTCGCTCTCGAGCAGGGTCTCCGGCACCGCCGCGCAGTTGATGGCCAAAAATGGGCCCTTGCGACCGCTCTTTTCGTGCAGCTGACGAGCGATCACCTCCTTGCCCGTGCCGCTCTCTCCGGTGATGAGCACGCTCGTGTCGCTGCTGGCGACGCGACTCACGAGATCCGCCACGCGACGCATCTCCCGGCTGTTCCCGGCCACGCTCGGGAGACGCCGCTCTTCGACGCGGCGACGCAGATCGCTGAGCTCGTCGACCATCAAGCCGTGACGCACCGCGCGCTCCAGGATCAGCATGAGCACGTCGTTCGAGATCGGCTTGGTGACGAAGTCGAACGCGCCCGCTCGCAGCGCCTGGACGGCGACATCCATGCTTCCGAAGCCGGTCATCACGACCACGAGCAGGTCGGGGCGCTTCGCCAGCGCGGCCCGGCAGAGCTCGATGCCGTTCATGCTGTCCATCTGAATGTCGGCGAGCATGACCTTGTACTCGGGCTGCGTGATCAGCCGGAGCGCTTCATCGGGGTCACCGGTGCTCGTCACGGCGTAGGAGCGTCCCCCCAGGGCTGCTTCGGCCATGGCGCACATGTCCTTGTCGTCGTCCACCACGAGCACACGAGGCTGCTTGCCGGAGCGAGGCGTGTCGGAGCGAGCCGCGTCGGGTCGTGAGTCGGGTGTGGGGCTAGTTCCGTTGACGTGTGACATCGCCGCCGCGGTGTAGCAAGCGACGGGCCAGGCCGGATCGCCGCAAAATTGCGAACTCTGGCGAGGCTCTCACCCCCGTGAGTGCGGCATTTCGCACCGTGTGCTGAAAAAACCGTGGCAGACGTGCTTAACGGAAAGGTCGCTTCCCGTCGCCGTTGCCGGGCGGCGCTGCGAACGCGCCCCGGAATGACGAGACGACGCGCCACGAGACCCTCCGCGCAGCGACTCGAGCAGAGCCAGAGAGATGCGACTAAATTTAGTCCGTCGCGAGCGCGCGTCGCTCGACGCCGCGCCGAAACTCGCGCGGACCGCCACGCATTCGGCGCAGCGATTTCCCCGGGCACGAAACGTGACTTCTCGGCCAAACTAAAGTCTTGGCCTCGAACGACCGCATCGAGCGCGCGCGTGACCAACACCGGCTCAGGTGGAACTTCGATCCGGTGGAACGCTGGAAGCATTTGGTGCGCCTGAGTCTGGTCGCCAAGGTCAGCCCTTCGACCCCGCGCGTCGAAGTCCAGATCAGCATCGGCTTCGTCCTCCTCGGTCTCATCACCGGGATGTCGCAGGGGCCCGCCGAGTCGCTGAAGATGCTGGTCATCCTGGCTTCGGCGGTGTTCGTTCAGGAGTTCGCGCGGGCCCTCATTGCCCACGCGCTCGGGCGCTCGAGCAAGGTCGTGCTCTCGGCGGCGGGCGGCCATACCGAGCTCCAAGGCGCGCGACTCACGGGGATCCGGGGTCTTGCTTTCGCGGGCGCGGGCTCGTTCTCGAACCTCTTGGTGGCGAGCGCGCTCCTGCTCCACGGCACCCTGCAGGAGCCGGGCAGCCTCGGCGTTCGGCTCGCCGTGTGTCACGGTGTTTGGGGGCTCGCCCAAATTCTGCCGCTCTCGCCCTTTCGCGCCGGAGAAGCGGTCGCCGCGCGTCTCCACCCTCACGCGCGCTTCGCGCACGCCGGAGTGTCGCTCGCCGTCGTAGCCGCGGCGCTCCCGCTCGCCACCCACGGTCACGGGGCCGGCTTCATGGTGCTCGCGCTCGCGGGCACGGGCGCGCTCCACGCGCTCGCTCGCGCGTACACGGAGAGCTCCGACGTTCGCTACGGGGTCGACGCGCGCGCCTCGGAAGCCTACGACCTCTTGCAGCGGGGCCACGGGCGGCGGGCCATGGAAGTCGCGATGCGAGCGCTGATGGTGGTGCGGAGCGCGCCCCTTCGCACGCGTCTCTATCTGGCCCTCGCCTGGTCCGCGATCGCCGAGGACGACGCGTTCGAGACTCATCGATTGCTCGCGGAGCTCGAACCAGAAGCGATCGATCTCCATCTGCTCTGCGCGTATCTGAACTCGTGCCGGCGCCCCGAAGAGGCGCTCGAGCTGCTCGCGGAGGCGCGCCGCCTCGGACGTCGCTCTCCGGAGCTCACCAAGCTGCACGTCGACTTGCTCTACCGAACCGGCCAATTCGAAGCCGCGCTCGCCCTGGCGGACAGCGACGCCGCGCTGCTCTCGCCGAGCGAACGAGCTCTCGTGGCGCGCGCCGTCGCGATCGATCCCTGAGCGCGCTGCAGCGTCGACGTACGCGACCGTCGAGCTCGCGCGCGACGAGAACGCGACGCTCATTGGGTAACGACTCAAAGTCGACACGCAGCTCGTGAACACGACGCGCTGATTCGCGCCTCGCTCGCACCATTACGGTAAGAGCCTCGCAGCACCGCCACACATGTGCGCTGAACGGAGCGTGTACGAATCCGAACGCGTCCGTGGAGCCTCGCTCGAATCGCGGGTGGGGACTCGCTGAGGCAACGCGCGACGTTGACCGGTCGCGCAGAACGAGCTCCCTTTAATAGTTCAGATGAGGAGGAAAATGAGGGGCGCAACGTTATCGTTCTGGATGGCCATCGTGACGACGGTCATCGTCAACGCCGCCTGCGAGCCCGTAGCCCCGGAGCTACGCGAGCTCGAGTGCGGCAAGGTCCTGTACGGCGTGGAGACGCCGCCCGCGGGACAGTGCCTGCGGCTCGACACCTACGAAGGCGCTCGAGTTCGCGAGCTCGGGGTGGACAGCTGCGAAGCCTGGACCGAGTGCTTGCTCCTGCCCGGCGGACAGTCTGCCGAGCGTGGAGGAAATCCACTCGATCCGGGTCGGGTCGTGATCACGTACTGGCCTTGCGACAAGCTCCCCGCGTGCGAGACGTACGCCATCGCGGCGGACGGGACGCCGGTGCTTCGCCCGTGACGAAATCCGCGGCCCCAGCTCGACGAGGCGGTCCCCGAACCCCCGGGGGGGGAACGGGGATCGCCCTCGGGCGCGGCTCTCACGTCACCGAACCTCGGGCTTCCGGTCTGCGCGCCACGACGAAGAAGCTCCGGCTCTTCTTCGGGTACATCCCCGTCTCCAGCAACTCGAAGCCCGCGCTCGTGAGATCGCCCGTGAGTGAGCTCTCGGTGACGAAATTCACGTAGGGGGCGCGACCGACCGCGCGGAGCAGCGGCACCACGAGGCGCGGGGCGAGGCCCTGGTCCCCGACACACGGCGTCTTCGAGATGAAGAGGCCGCCCGGGCGCACGAGCTCGGCGATGCGCCGCAACTCTGCCGGCACGTCGCGGAGCAGGTGCAGCAGGTTCATCGCGATCACCACGTCGAAGGGCGGTGTGCCGAGCTCCGGCTCGTGCGCGGTGCACGCCCTGAAGCTCACGTGAGCGAGCGCCCGCGCGCGTGACTTCGCGAGCGCGATCGCGATCATTTCCGACGAGTAGTCGGTGCCGAGCAGCTCTCGCGCGTGCGGCGCGAGCTTCAGCGCGGTCGTGCCGGTGCCGCAGCCGAGCTCGAGCACGCGATCGGTCGGTGTGAGGTGGCTCCGGACCCGCTCGAGCGTGCGTTCGTAGGCGGCTTCGTCGGGTACCGGCTTCTTCGCGTAGTCGGCGGCGATACGGTCCCAGAACCTCACCGAAGGAGCATTCATCGCGTCCCGAACTCTACTCGCGCTCGAACCCGGCAAGAATCGGGTAAATTCGCAGCTGCGTTATGCAGAAACGTATGAACTTCCGTGCCGTGGACTTCGACTGGAACCAGGCGCGCGCGTTCCTCGCGACGGCGCTCGAAGGTTCCTTGTCGGCCGCGGCGCGAGCGCTCGACCAGACTCAGCCCACCCTGAGCCGGCAGATCGCCGCCCTCGAGACGCACCTCGGCGTGACCTTGTTCGAGCGCGTCGGCAAGCGGCTGGTCCTCACCGACACGGGGCTCGACCTGCTCGAGCACGTGCGCGCCATGGGGGACGCCGCGGGGCTCGTGGCGCTCGCGGCTACGGGACGCTCACAGACCATCGTCGGACAGGTGAGGATCAGCGCGAGTGAGATCGTCGCGGCGTATCTGCTGCCGCCGATCGTGGAGCGACTGCGCGAAGCGCACCCGGAGATCGACGTGCACGTCGTGGTGGAGAACCGCCTGAGCGACCTCTTACGGCGCGAGGCCGACATCGCGATCCGCCACGTGCGTCCCGAACAAGCTGAGCTCGTGGCGCGCAAGGTGCGCGACTCTTCCGCCCACCTGTACGCGGCGACGAGCTACCTGAAGCGTCACGGTCGTCCGCAGAGCTTCGATCTCACGGGCGCGGTGTTCGTGGGGGCTGACGACAATCCTCGCTTCATCGAGGTTCTGAAGCGGCTCGGCGTCAGCGTGACCCTGGACAGTTTCCGCTTCACGACCGACAGCCACCTCGTCGGCTGGGAGATGCTGCGCCGCGGACTCGGGGTGGGCGCCATGCTCCGCGAGATCGCCGAAGCTACACCCGGGGTCGAGCAAGTGCTCCCGACGCTCGCACCGATCCCCGTCCCCTACTGGCTCTGCACGCACCGCGAGCTCCATACGAACCGGCGCATCCGCGTCGCCTTCGACTTTCTCACCGAAGCCTTGGCGGCGGAGCTGACCTCGTCGCAGCGAGCCCGCCCTCGACGTGAGAAGCGCCGCTACGCTCGCTGACTGCGCCGGGGACGGCGATGCCCCCGCGGCTCGCACGTTGTCGGTGCGCGCCGCGGGGATATTGCACTCGGAAATGGTCGGGGCGGGGAGATTCGAACTCCCGACCCCTAGACCCCCAGTCTAGTGCGCTAACCAGGCTGCGCTACGCCCCGGACCAGCCTCGCCCCCGGGGACTTTCGAACCCGGGAACTAAGGGCCCGCGCAACCTATCCCTTTCCGGAAGGAATGCAACCCGAAACGAACGCGCGACGAATGGAAGGACGCGACGTTCGGCCTTCCGGCGGCTCTAAGTCCGGGAGCGAGACTCCGGCCGCTGGGCAAGCCGCGCCAGGTGCGTCGCCAAACGCCGGTAGAGCTCCGCGGCCAGGCGAGGGTCCCGGCAGACTTCCGCGAAGTCGTCGGCCCGGACCCGTAGCAACCGAGCCGTCTGTTCGGCGACCGGAGCTTCGCCCTGTCCGGCCACCCCGACGAGTGATTCCGGGAAGATCAGCGCCCCTGCTCCGACGCTCCGCTTCGCGTTCGGGTAGCGGACCACGCCGTCCAGCACGATGTAAGAGACCAGGTCGTTCGCGACCACACGCGTCACGACCTCGCCCTCGCGCACCTCGACCTCGACGGCCGCCGAGAGCGCCGAGAGCGCGAACGACTCGGGGAGATCGACCAAGAGCGGGCTCTGCCGGGCGCGCTCGAGGTCCGACGCGACGAGCCCGCGATCGCGATCGCTCCTTCGAACGAAGCGCTCGCCGATCTCGATCACGATGGCCGTCGCGTTGTCCCGCCCCTGCTCGCCGACGAGGGTGACGAGCGCGCGCGAGGCGATGGCGGCGTCCCCCTGCCGCAGGACCTCGGCGAGCACGCTCTCCGACTCGAGCTGACCGTGGATGCCGTCGCTGCAGACGAGCACGCGGTCTCCTCGGGAGACGTCGACGAACAGCGTATCCACGCTGATCGCCTCGGCGATACCGACGGCGTTGGTGACGCCGGAGCGCACCCCGGCGCTCGCCGCGCCGGCGCCGTGGAGAGTCGCGGTGGAGGTGTGATCCTGAGTGAGCTGCAAGGTGGCGCGCGACCGCGCGAGATAGACCCGACCGTCGCCCGCGTGCGCCACGAAGGCGCTGTCCCGCGCGAGCCAGACGACGTCGAGCGTCGTGCCCATCCCCTCGTACTCGGGGTTCTCACTTGCCTCCTT
>JAEZYO010000346.1 GCA_023419055.1 Pseudomonadota bacterium
CCCTCGGGCAGGCCGAAGCGGCCGCGAGCGCGTCGGCCGGGGCCGCGCAAGCGCCGGCGAAGCGCCTGCCGGAGCTCCCCAAGGCACCACCTCTGGAGCTCTTGCCTCCCAAGCCGGAGGAGTTGGACGAGGTCGACGAGCGCCTCGCGAAAGTCACCGATCCGGATCCGAACGTCCGCGACACGGCGATCCGTGAAATCCTCGAGGTTGACACCCAGCTCGTTTCTGCCCTGCGTTTCCGCCTGAACAAACTCGCAGAAACGGAGGACCGGGAGGCGATGAAGCGTGCCCTGCTCGCGGCGCGCCGCGAGGCGCGGGACGATCTGCGGGACGAGGCGCGCTCCGACGGCAAGGGAGGCAAGGTCGAAACCCCCGACTACCTCGCCATGCTGTCGCAGTACGCCCGGCCGAAGGAGCGTTCCTGGGTCGCGGTCACGCGAGTCGTCGCGCTGAGCCGCATGCTCGAGCGCATCGGGACGGTCGAGGCGGTGCGCGGCCTGATCGAGGTCTACGCGCGCTACGGCGAGTTTCTGCGCGTCGATACCCAGCTCGCGCTCGCTCGCCTCGGCGACAAGGCGGTCGCCGCGCTGATCGAGAACCGGCGACATCAGGCCGAAAAGATCTCGAGCTGGGCCGGCCGCCAGCTCGACGCTATCGGCAAGGCGATCCCGAGCGAGGCGGTGCAGACCACCGACCATCAAGTTCTGGCCGACGTCCTGCGCGCCTACGGGCGAACGCGCGATCCCGACGCGGCGCGGATCGTCGTTTCATTCGCTGGCACGGAGCGGGGTCAAGTGCGAGAGGCCGCGCGACAGGCGATCGCGCTGCTCGGCGAGACCGGCAACTGGCAGCTCCGAGATGCGTACGAGAACGTGGTCGGCAAGCGACCGGCGCGCGACTGGAGCTGGGACCGCACGGCCCGCGAGCTCTTCTTCGAGCTCGATCGGCTGCGCTCGGCGGAGGTCAACGACCTGTTCGAGAAGGGTCAGAAGGCCGAGTCCGAGGGTGACCTCGAGCGCGCTCGCGCGGCCTTCGATCAGGTACTGACCCTGAGCCCGCTCTTCGAGCGGCGCGACGAGATGGTCGGCGCGTACTGGGAGTACGGTCGCCGCTTCGGCGACGAGCGCCGCGCCGCTGCCGTGGACGCGCTCAAGCGCGCCGAGCGCCTCGCGGGAGACCCGCGTTCTCGCGACCAGATCCTGAGCCTGCGTTTGACGCTGGAAGCCGAGGAGCGCCTGGAGCGCGGCGTCGCCGATCGCACCCTGGTGCGGAAGGCGCTCGAGCTCGATCGCGACAACGAACGCGCTCAGAAGCTCTCGGCGAGGTTCGCGCAGCCCGATCCCGGCGACGGCCGCCAGAACACGCGCTTCACCGCGGCGATCACCATCGGGCTCGTTTCACTGCTCGGGATGGCGTGGGTGCTCTTCCGGCGCTCGCAGCCCACTCCCGCCGAGCCGGCGACCACGCCGGCACTCACGAACAGCGACGAGAGCGCGACCACGAACAGCGACGAGAGCGCGACGGACGCCGAGGCGACCGCGAGCAACGGCGAAACCGCGGGAGAACCAGTGTCGGAGGCTCCCGAAGGCGAGCCTCGCGATGGACGGGATCCGTCCAAAGACTCGTGAACGGCCTTCCCATCACGCGCGCCTCGGCCTAGCGTCTTACCCGCATGGGTCTTCGAAGGTGGGCAATTGGCGCGGTGGCGTGTGGTCTCTCCTCGGGGTGCGGCTCCTCCCCCTCACCCGAGGTGCGCTCGGCGGTGGCCGACTACGCTGGCTCGAAGTGTCCGGAGGAGGACGTCCAGATCCGGGAGACGCGCCAGCTCGGCGACGACACCCTCTATCTCGCGGACGCCTGCGGCTCCCTCATCGAAGTGGAGCACGGCTATTCGTTGCCGCGGCGCCGGAGCGAGGTGACCGAGCTCGGCCCCGAGAACCCGCTCGAGCTACCGCCGCGAGTCAAGCGAGTCGTCCCGCGCGCGGTGACCGAAATCATGCGCCGCAAGGTGCAGCGCTGGTGCGTGCTCGGCAGCCCCGAAGGTCGAGATCCCGAGCTCGTCGCCTTCTACAGCGCCACTCCCGCGGAACAAGCCGGTTGTCGCGCTCGGCTCGCGCAGTCTTTGACGCCGCTCGGGACGGAGCGGGATCTCGATACGAACTCGGACATCTACTGGTTCGCCCTCGGCCAGTACGTCTTCACCACCACCGAGGCTCTCTACGAGCCGCCCCTCGAACACCGGTCGGCCTCGGTGGCGCCCACACCGACACAAAGCCCGGAGCCCAGCGCGCCGGTTGCGCTGCGACGCGGTGCTCCGGGTAAGGCTCGCGCGGACAAGAACGCTCTCTCACCCGCGTATGCCCGAATCGAGCTCGGCATCGGCTACCTCGACAACCCGACGCCCGAGAAAATCTACGACGGCGTTTCGTGGGACACGCGCGCCGAGGGCGGCATCAAGCTCTCGAGAGGCGTCGGGCTCGGCGCCACCATCACCACGCACCTCGGTCTGGGCGCGCGCTACCGCGAAGTACAACCCTACCTTCTCGACACCGCGCTCAGCAGCACCTTCTATCCGGGCAGCGACGACCCCTTCAACTTCGGAGCCCAATTCGGGGTCACGGCGCTCACGTACGACTATACGAAGGGTCTCGAGATCGGGCCGAGCTTCGGAGCCGGCCTCGGGCTGGACTTCGGAGAGCGAGGGAAGAGCAGGACAGCCTGGACGGGCGCAGGCTTGCACCTCCGCGCCCATTTCGCACTGATCGACGGCCACTGGGTAAAGGGCGGCGCGCTGTACGTCGGCACCTACCACTGGTGACGCCCGCGCGCGGCGCCGACGCAACCTCCCCGCTTCCGAGGGGATGCCCCCTGCGGTCGAACCCGGGGCCACAAAGCAGAACCGCCCGCGACGAGTGAACGCCGCGAGCGGTTTGCATCACGAAGAGCTGGTCAGGATCAGCCGGCGGCTTCTTCCTGCTTCTCTTCCTTCTTGGCCGGCTTCTCGCCGCCTTCGGCGGCGGCTTCGCTCGCCGACACGAACTCGATGAGCGACATCGGCGCCGCGTCTCCGCGACGAACGCCGAGCTTCACGATGCGGGTGTAGCCGCCCGGACGCCCGCTGAAGCGCTTGGCGAGGTCGACGAAGACCTTCTCGACCAGGTCGACCTTCTTGCTCTCGCCGCCCTTCTGCACCACGCCGAAGCGGGTGAGGAAGGTCGCCATCTGGCGCTGCGCAGCCTGGCGGCGCGCACGGTCGGCCGCGCTCAGCTTGTCGTAAGGCGTGTAGGCGATCGGTCCGAGCCGGATGGCGCGGGTGATCAGGCGCTCCGCGATGCGGCGGAGCTCCTTGGCCTTGGCCTCGGTGGTTTCGATACGCTCGTGAGTCACGAGGTTCGCGGTCAACGCGCGGAACATCGCGCGGCGGTGGCTGGTGTTGCGGCCAAATTGCCGCCCGGCTTTACGGTGCCTCATCGTCTCATCCCTGCTGCTGCTGCTGCTTCCAGCGCTCGAGCATGGCCGGCCAGTTGTCGAACTTCATGCCCAGTCCAAGGCCCATCGTCGCCAGGATCTCCTTGATCTCCTTCAGCGACTTGCGGCCGAAATTCTTCGTCTTCAGCATGTCCTGCTCGGTCTTCTGCACGAGCTCGCCGATGAGCGTGATGTTGGCGTTCTGCAAGCAGTTCGCCGAGCGCACGCTGAGCTCAAGCTCGTCCACCGAGCGGAAGAGGTTCTCGTTGAGGGGCTGCTCGTCGGCGCCGACCGCCGCGTAGCTGGCCTCTTCGGTCTCCTCGAAGTTGATCCAGATGCTGAGCTGCTCCTTCATGATCTTGGCGGCGAAGGCCACCGCGTCGACCGGGCGCACCGCGCCGTTGGTCCAGACCTCGAGGATCAGCTTGTCGTAGTCGGTCATCTGCCCGACGCGCGCGTTCTGCACGGTGTAGTTCACCTTGCGGATCGGCGAGAACAGCGCATCGATCGGGATGGTGCCGATCGGCATGGTCGGGGTCTTGTTACGCTCGGCGGGGACGTAGCCGCGGCCCACGTTGACCGTGAGCTCCATCGAGAGCGGACCCTTCTTGTCGAGGGTCGCGATCTGATGGTTCGGGTTCAGGATGCTGAGCCCTTCGACCGTGCGAATGTCGCCTGCGAGGACCGGGCCGGGGCCCTCCTTCTCGAGGCGCAGCGTGTAGGTCTTCGGGGCGTCGACCTTGATCACCACCTCTTTGAGGTTGAGGATGATGTCCGTCACGTCCTCGATGACGTCGGGGATCGTCGTGAACTCGTGGAGAGCACCCTCGAGCCGAACCGCGGTGATCGCCGCGCCCTGGAGCGAGGCGAGGAGCACGCGGCGGAGCGAGTTGCCGATGGTGATGCCGAAGCCGCGCTCGAGCGGCTCGCAGGTGAACTTCCCGTAGTTCTCGCTGCTCGACTCGGGATCGAGCTGGATCGCCTTCGGGCGGATCAGGTCGCGCCAGTTACGGCTCATCATTTGCGTCACCATGCATGCTCTCCTTTTCTGGGTTCGGGGTTCGCGCGGCCGTCCCGAGCTCGAGAGGAAACCCGCTTCCTACTCGTGCTCCGCGGCCTGCCCGCGTGTCTGCGATGCGCTCGAGGCCCGTAAGGCCCGGAACGCTAAAGTCGGCCCCCCGGCTGCCGGAGGCAGCCCGCGAAGCCCGAGAAGTCTTGGAAGACCAGATCACGATCCGCCCGAGAGGCGATCCGCCCGAACAACGAACTGGCGAGGCCAGCGCGCGCCGCGCGTCGGCCGAAACGGTCGCCAGGAGTCATCGAGTTGGAACGCTTCACGGGCGGGTGGGTGGGGAAAAATCAGCGCGAGTAGTACTCGACGACGAGCTGCTCGCGAACCGACGGCTCGTTCATCTCGTCGCGGACCGGCATCGACTTGAAGGTGCCGACCATCTTGTCCTTGTCGACCTCCACCCAGCTCGGGCGGGGGCGGTTCTGCGACGACGCGAGCGCGGCGCCGATGAACCCGATCTTCTTCGAGGCCTCGTGGATCGAGATCTGGTCGTTCGGGCGAACGCGGAAGCTCGGGATGTTGACGACCTTCCCGTTCACGAGCACGTGGCGGTGACGCACGAGCTGGCGGCCCTGAGCGCGGCTGGACGCGAAGCCCATGCGCAGGACGACGCTGTCGAGACGGCGCTCGATGAGCCCGAGCATCTCCTCACCGGTACGACCCGGGAGGTGCGACGCCTGGACGTAGTAGCCCGAGAACTGCGCCTCGAGCAGGCCGTAGATGCGGCGCATCTTCTGCTTCTCGCGGAGGCGAAGGCCGTACTCGCTGAGCTTGATGCGGGCCTGGCCGTGCTGGCCGGGGGGATACGGACGGCGCGAGACCGAGCACTTGTCGGTGAAGCAGCGCTCACCCTTGAGGTAGAGCTTCCCGCCTTCACGGCGGCAGATCTTGCAAACGGGACCGATATAACGAGCCATGATCTCTCTCCGTCACACGCGACGGCGCTTGGGCGGCCGGCAACCGTTGTGGGGAATCGGGGTGACGTCACGAATGAGCGAGACCTTGAGGCCCGCCTGCTGCAGCGCGCGGAGCGCGCTCTCGCGGCCGGCGCCGGGACCCTTCACGAACACCGCGACCGAGCGGAGGCCGTGCTCCATCGCGCGGCGCGCGGCCTCTTCGGCGGCGAGCTGAGCCGCGAAGGGCGTGCTCTTGCGCGAGCCCTTGAAGCCGCGAGAACCAGCGCTCGCCCAGGAGAGGGCCGCGCCGTTCACGTCGGTCATGGTCACGATCGTGTTGTTGAAGGTCGACTTGATGTGACAGATGCCCGCGTAGACGTTCTTCTTCTGAACCTTCTTCGCCGGGCGGGCTTTCGTGTTTGCGGTTGCCATGTTCTTTCAGTGCTCCATCGCGGCGAGATCAGGAACGACGGGCGAGGTTCTTGCGCGGGCCCTTGCGGGTGCGGGAGTTCGTGCGCGTGCGCTGACCGCGGACCGGCAGGCCCTTGCGGTGTCGGAGCCCGCGGTAGCAGCCGAGGTCCATCAGGCGCTTGATGGCCTGCTGCACCTCGCGGCGAGCGTCACCCTCGACCTTGATGTTGGCCTCGATCGCGTCGCGGATGGCCTTCACCTCGGCCTCCGAGAGCTCGTCGACCTTCTTGGTCTCGGGGATGTTCGCGATCGAGCACAGACGGCGGGCGGTCGCGTTGCCGATGCCGTAGATGTACGGCAGGGCGTAGGCGATGGCTTTACGGCGGGGGAGATCGACACCAGCGATGCGGGCCATGCGTTATCCTCTTCTCAACCTTGACGCTGCTTGTGGCGGGCGTTGGAGCAGATCACTCGGAGCACGCCGCGGCGCTTCACGACTTTGCACTTGTCGCAGACTTTCTTGACACTCGGTCGAACCTTCATGGCGTTTCCTTCTAGAGCTTTCTGACGATCTGCCCTCGGTGAGGGTCACGACTCGATACTTCGACTGCCACCCGATGCCCGGCGATGAGCCGGACGATCGCGTGCCGTGCCAGATTCGAGATGCCTGCCGAGACCACTTGCCCGCCGTCGAGTCGAACGCGAAAGAGCGCGTTCGGGAGTACCTCTTCGATGGTGCCGTTGATCTCTGCCTGCTTGGTCGTGCCTTCCTCCGTGGTTAAAGTCGGTTTTCACTAGCGGGTCGCGCCAAGCGCGCCCAGAATCCTCTCGGTGATTTCCCCGGGCTTGCCCACTCCGTCGACCCGGCGCAAGGCTCCGAGGTTCTCGTAGTAGGGCAAGAGCGCGGCGGTCAGAGCGTCGTACTCGTCGAGCCGCTTCTGAACCGTCGCTTCCTGATCGTCGGCCCTGTGTTCGAGCTCGGCGTCCGGGGGCGGGGGACTATACTTGAGGTGGTAGATCTGTCCAGTCCGTTTGTCCGTGCGGCGAAGCGTCGCCCGCTCCATCAGGAGCTCGCGCGGAACGTCGATCTGAACCACGCCGTCGAGGCTCAGCCCCTTCCGGGCCAGCAGGGCTCCGAGGGCTTCAGCCTGAGGCACCGTGCGCGGGAATCCGTCCAGAATGAAACCGTTCGCGGCGTCCGGCTCGGCGATGCGCTCCTCGACCAGGCCGATGACGACCTCGTCGGGAACCAGCTTTCCGGCATTCATGAACTTCTCGGCTTCCTTACCGAGAGCGGTGCCGGCCTTGCGGGCCGCGCGCAGCATGTCGCCGGTCGAAATCTTCGGAACGCCGAAGCGCGCGACCAGCACGTCGCTCTGGGTTCCCTTTCCGCTCGCCGGGGCACCGAGGAGAATCAGCCTCATGCGGGCCTCCTACCAGAAAGGCGGGTCATGCGGGGGCCAGTCAGCCCTTCGTAGGACCTGGTGATGAGGTGCGCTTCGATCTGGTTGACCGTCTCGAGCGCGACACCGACCACGATCATGAGGCTCGTACCGCCGAACTGGAACGGCACGCGCATCGAGTGGGCGATGACCGCGGGCACGATGCAGATGGCGGCGATGTAAATGGACCCCGCGACGGTCAGGCGCGTGAGCACTCGGTCGATGTACTCCGCGGTCTGCTTGCCGGGGCGGATGCCGGGGATGTTCGCCTGCTGCTTCTTCAGGTTCTCCGCCACGTCGACGGGCTGGAAGGTCACGCCCGTGTAGAAGAAGGCGAAGAAGACGATGAGCACGCCGAACAGCGTGTAAAAGAGCCAGTCGCCGCGGTTCAGGATGGCGCTGAACGTCGCCATGCCCGGGATGTCGAAGCTCGCGAGCGTCGCCGGGAACATGAGCAAGCTCGAGGCGAAGATCGGCGGGATCATGCTCGCCATGTTCACCTTGAGCGGCAGGTGCGCGCGCTGACCGCCGTACACGTGCCGGCCGACGGAGCGGCGTGCGTACTGGATCGGGATCCGCCGCTGCGCGCGCTCGAAGAAGACGATGACCGCGATCGAGCCGAGCAGCACCGCGAGCATCAACGCGACGGTGAGCGGCTGGATGTCGCCGGCTTGGCCCTGCCAGTAGTTCGAGACACCCGAGGGGATGCCGCTCACGATGCTGGCGAAAATGATCATCGAGGTACCGTTGCCGATACCGCGCTCGGTCGCCTGCTCACCGAGCCACATGAGGAGGCCGGTGCCGGTCGTGAGCGTGATGATGGTCATCAGGCGGAAGCTCCAGCCTGGATCGCTCACCACGTCGCCGAAGCGGCCGCCGCCCATGTCGGCGTTGTTCATGCCCTCGAGCATCATCGCGACGCCGAAGGACTGGAAACCCGCGAGCACGAGCGCGCCGTAGCGCGTGTACTGATCGAGCTTGCGGCGCCCCGCCTCGCCTTCCTTCCGCATCTCCTCGACCTGCTTACTCACCAGGCCGAGCAGCTGCATGATGATGCTGGCGGAGATGTACGGCATGATGCCGAGCGCGAAAATCGAGAGATTTTGCAGCGCGCCGCCGGAGAACAGGTTGAAGAAGCCGAGCAGGCCGCCCTGTCCGGAAACGATGTTCCGCATCACGCCGCGATCGACACCGGGGGTCGTGACGAACACGCCCACCCGGTAGATCGCGATCACCACCAGCGTGAAGATGATGCGCCGGCGGAGCTCCGGCACCTTCGTGATGTTGCTGAAACCCTCAAGGGCTGCCATGGGTGCCTTGCGTCATGGGCGCTTGAGGGCCCTGTGTCAACCTGCAGCCTTTTCGGAAGACTCGGTCGCTTCGGGGGCGGCCGGAGGCGCGAGCACCTCGACCTTACCGCCGGCCTTCTCGATCTTTTCCTTGGCTGACGCCGAGAAGGAGTGAGCCTTCACCACGAGCTTCTTCGAGAGCTCACCGGCGCCCAGGATCTTCACCTGCGCGCCCTTCTTACGAAGGAGCTTCGCCTCGATGAGCTTCGCGGGGTCGATCTCCGCGCCTGCGGAGAAGCGCTCGAGATCGCCCACGTTGATGCCGACCGTCTCGACCGGGAACGGCACGCGGAAGCCGCGCTTCGGCAAGCGGCGCTGCATCGGCGTCTGACCACCCTGGAAGTGGAGCTTGCCGATGTTGCCGCCCTGACGAGCCTTCTGGCCCTTCATGCCACGACCGCAGGTCTTGCCGAGGCCGCTGCCGATGCCGCGACCCACGCGCTTTTCGTTCTGGCGTGCCCCAGCGGGCAACGCGAGACGAGAGAGAACGTCTGTCATGATTTGACCTCTTTGACGCTGACGAGGTGCAGCACCTTCTTGATCATGCCGCGAAAGCTGGGGGTGTTTTCGACGACCACGCTCGAGCCGGGACCGCGGAGCCCGAGGCCGGCGATGACGCGGCGCTGCGGGTGCGGGCGACCGATGGTGCTCGCGTGCTGGCGAACTTCGAGCTTACCGAGGCTCATGACGAGCTCCCCTGGGTGCTGCCGACGATCGACGAGGCCGTGCTGGCCTTCGACGCCGAGGCGGCGACCGGGTAGTCACCGGCGACTTCGTCGACCTGCTTGTTGCGGGCGCTGGCGACGCCTTCCGGCCCGCGCAGGTTCTGCAGCGCGTGCACGGTGGCGTGAACCACGTTGTGCTTGTTCGAGGAGCCGAGCGACTTCGAGAGCACGTCGTGGATGCCGGCCGACTCGACGACGGCGCGAACGGCGCCGCCGGCGATGACGCCCGTACCGGGAGCGGCCGGACGGAGCAGCACCTTGCCCGAGCCGAAGTGGCCCTGGACGTCGTGCGGCACGGTCGAGCCGATCATCGGCACCTTGAACATGTTCTTGCGGGCCTGATCGTGGCCCTTGCGAATCGCCTCGGGGACCTCGTTGGCCTTGCCGAGACCGACACCCACGTGACCCGCCTCGTCGCCCACGACCACGAGGGCCGAGAAGCTGAAGCGCCGACCGCCCTTGACCACCTTGGCCACGCGGTTGATGTGGATGACGCGCTCCTTGAGCTTTTCCTCGTCGATGTTGTCGATTGCCATCGTCGCGTCCTTAGAACTTCAGGCCGGCCTCGCGGGCGGCGTCGGCGAGAGCCTTCACTCGCCCGTGATAGAGGTAGCCGTTGCGGTCGAAGACGACCTTGTCGATCTTCTTCTCGAGGCAGATCTTCGCGATGAGCGCGCCGACCTTCTTCGCGGCGGCGGTCTTGTCGTCGCTCTCGAGGCTGCTCTTGAGATCGCCCGAGAGCGTCGAGGCCGCGGCGAGGGTCTTCGCCTCGCCGTCGCCGTCGAGCACGACCTGCGCGTAAATGTGCCGCCCGGAGCGGAACACCGAGAGGCGCGGGCGCTCGGTCGTACCCGAGATCTTGTTGCGGATGCGGAGCTTGCGGCGCTCCCGTCCAACCAGTTTCGCCATGACTACTTACCCTTGCCCTTGGCGGCCTTACCGGCCTTGCGCTTCACGACTTCGCCGCGGTAGCGGATGCCCTTACCGCCGTAGGGCTCTGGCGGCCGGAGGTCGCGCACGGTCGCCGCGAAGCGCCCGAGCAGCTCCTTGTCCGCCGACGTGAGCACGATCATCGTGCCCTTGGAGTCCGGGGGAACCACCGCGGTGATCGTCGGGGGCAGCTCGATGGCCGTCGGGTGCGAGAACCCGACCTGAATCACGAGCTGCTTGCCCTTGACCTCGGCGCGGTAACCGGTGCCGACGAGCTCGAGCGCGCGCTCGTAACCCTCGGCGGCGCCCTTCACCATGTTGGCGAGGAGCGCGCGGCCGAGACCCTGGAGGCGCGAGGCGTCACGCCCCTCGGCCGAGCTCGTGATCTTGACGCTCTCGCCGTCGCGAGTCGCGGTCACCGTGGGGGGCAGCTCCATGGAGAGCTTGCCCTTGGGACCCTGGACGTCGATCTTCGTCCCGCTGACGTTGATGGTCACGCCCTTCGGCACCGCGACGCCGCGCTTACCGACGCGCGACTGCTTGCGGCCCGGTTGTGCCTGTACCTCGGTGCTCATCACCAAACCTCACACAGGAGCTCGCCACCCACTTTGCGGCGGCGCGCTTCCTTGTCCGTCATCAGACCTTGGGACGTGCTCAGGATCGAAACCCCGAGACCGGAGAGAACGCGCGGGATCTCGTCGTAGCTCACGTACACCCGGCGGCCCGGGCGCGAGATGCGCTTGAGGCCGCGGAACGCGCTTTCGCGGTTGTTGTACTTGAGCACGATCGTGAGGGCCTTGTGCTTCTTCGGGCCCCACTCTTCCTCGCGGACGTCGGCGACGTAGCCCTCGGCCTTGAGGATCTCGACGATGCTCTGCTTCAGCTTGCTGGCCGGGACGCGCGTGAACTCCTTGCGAGCGAGCGCGGCGTTGCGGACGCGGGCCAACAGATCGGCGATCGGATCACTGATTACCATGGTGTCACCAGCTCGCCTTGGTCACGCCCGGGACCTCACCCTTCAGGGCGAGCAGCCGGAGGCAGACACGGCAAAGGCCGAAATCTCGGTAGTAGCCGCGGGGACGGCCGCAGACTCGGCAGCGGTTGAACTGACGGGTCGAGAACTTGGGGGGGCGATTCAACTTCGCCCATTGGCTTGCGCGGGCCATCTGATCAGCTCCTGAAAGGCATGCCGAGTTGAGCGAGGAGTTCCTTCGATTCCTCGTCGCTTTCGGCGGTCGTCACGAAAGTGATGTTCATGCCCTTGACCTTCTCGACCTTGTCGAAATCGATCTCCGGGAAAACGATCTGCTCGCGCAGGCCGAGCGTGTAGTTGCCAGCACCGTCGAACCCGCGCGGGCTCACGCCGCGGAAGTCGCGGACGCGAGGCAAGCCCAGGTTGAGGAGGCGGTCGACGAACTCCCACATGCGCTCGCGGCGCAGGGTGCCCATGGCGCCGATCGGCATGCCCTGGCGCAGCTTGAA
>JAEZYO010000349.1 GCA_023419055.1 Pseudomonadota bacterium
CGCCTGCCCCGGTCGACGACTCGTTGGAGAGCCAGGCTCAGGCGCTCGTCGAACAGGCTCAGGCCCTCGCGCGCAAGGCGCGCAAGAACGAGGCCGCGCAGAAGTTCCGCGAGGTCCTCGCGCTCGACGCCTCTCACCCCGAGGCCATCGCTTTCCTCGAGTCGTACCTCAAGCAGCTCCGCAAGTTCGCCGATCTGCGAGAGATGCTGCAGAACGCGAGCCGCAGCCCGAACGCGGATCAGGAGCAGCGGGTCACCTGGTTGCGCGAGGTGGCGGGCCTCAGCGAGGCGCAGCTCCGCGACGCCGACGGCGCGATCGCCGCGTACAAGGCGCTGCTCGAGCTCGACCCGGCGGACGAGAGCGCCCGAGCCAGCCTCAAGCGCCTGCTCGAGCGCGGCAACCGCTGGGACGATCTCACGCAGGTGCTCGAGCAGGAGGCGGAGCTCGAGACCGACATCGAGGCGCGCATCACCCTCGAGCGGAATATCGCGAAGCTCCACGAGCAGAAGCGCAAGGATCCCGTGGCCGCCGGCCAGGCGTGGGCGCGCATCGTCGCGCTCGCGCCGGAAGACGAGTCGACGATCGAGACCGCGCTCGCGTTGTTCGAGAAGGGCCAGCGCGCCGATCTGGGCGCGCAGCTGATCGGCGACGCGCTGCCCAGCGTGCGAGACGACGCGCAGCGCGCGAGTCTGCTCGCGAAGCTCGGCGAGCTCAGGAAGACGCTGGGCGACGCGCTCGGCGCCGGTGAAGCGTTCTCCGAGGCCGCGTCGCTCGAAAAGAGCGCGGCGCTCTGGCAGTCCGCCGAGCTCGCGTTCGCGACGGCCGAAGCGTTCGAACAAGCCGCGACCGCGGTGGGCGAGCGGGCGCAGCTCGCCAGCGTGGATCTCGAGAAGGCCGCGCTGTTCGCGCAAGAGGCGAGCTACCTCTCGCGATCGGGGGACGAAGCGAGCGCGCTCCTGCGCCTCGAGCAGGCGACCGATCTGGCTCCCGACAACGACGAGTTCGCGGACCAGCTCGAGCAGCGCTACTCGGCCGCGGAGCGCTACGAAGATCTGGTCTCGTTCCTGTTGAAGCGCGCCGATCAGGTGAGCGAGGCGAAGAAGCGCTCGGCGCTTCGCCGCCGCGCCGCGGATTTCCAGCGCGACCGGCTCGCGAACGCCGACGCCGCGCGCGAGACGCTGATCGCGCTCCTCGAGGACGGCGACGACGTCGACGCCCTGAGTTGGTTGGTGGACGACGCGGAAGGGCGCGGCGACGCCGCCGCGGCGGTCGAGTTCTTGGCGCGGCTCGGCAAGGCGACGACCGAGCCGGCTGCGAAGGTTCAGGTGGTGATGCGCGAAGCGGCGCTCACCGCCGACGCGCTCTCCGATCCCAAAGAGGCCATCGAGCGCTACGAGTACGTCCTCGCGAAGCTCGACCCGGCGCATCAGGGCGCTCTCGAGAAGATCGCCGAGCTCTACGAGCGGCTCGACGATCCCAAGGGCACGGCCGACGCGCTCGAGCGGCGTCTGAAGATCGCGAGCGACGACGCGACGCGCGTCGAGATCGCGAACAAACTCGCCGACCTCTACGAAGGGCCCCTCGACGACGCGAAGGGTGCGGTGCGCGTGCTCGACATCGTGCGCGCGCTCGACGAGGAGGATTTCGGCGCCATCCAGCGCCTGTGCGAGCTCTGCGAGAAGCTCGAAGATTGGCCTCGCGTGGCGGAGCACCTGCCGCAGCTCATCGAGGTGGAGGGCGACGAGGAGGAGGTCAGCCGCATGACCCGCCGCCTCGCCGAGATCCTGCACGAGAAGGTGGGCAAGAGCGACGAGGCGCTCGCCGCGCTCATGGTGGTCGCCGATAGCGGCGATCAGGCCTGTCGAGACGAGTACGTGAGCCTCGGCGACCAGCTCGGCTGGAAGGGCGTCGTCGCGACCAAGCTCGTCGAGTGGTACCTCACGGCGCCCGCCGGGGCTCAGCGCAACGGAGCGCTGCGTGGAGCCTTCGACCGCTTCGTGGAAGTCGGTCGGAAGGCGGACGCGGCCTCGGTCGGCCGCGAGCTCGCCCGGGCCCGCGGCGCGGACGCCGAGCTCGCCAGGGAGCTCGAGGGCATCGCGATCGAGCTCAAGGATCTCGACGCGCTCGGGGTCGCGCACGACCTGCTCGTGGCCGAGCTCTCGGGCGCCTCGCGCGCCGAAGAGATGGTCCGCCAGGCGGAGGTGTTGCTGAAGGCGGGAGTCGAACCGCTCGAGGCGCTCCAGCACGGAGAGCAGGCCCTCACCAGCGTGCCGCCCGCGGAGGTCGAGCCGCTGCTCGAGCGCCTCTCGAAGGTGGCTCCGGATCCGTCGACGATCGTCGACCTTTACGAGCGGCAGGTCACGCGCTGCAAGAGCCCGGCCGACAAGCTCGCGGCGCTCGCGCGCGTCGTGCGCGTGGCGGCTTCTCAGGGCGCCGTGGAACGAGCGCGTGGTTTCCTCGATCTGCTGCTCAGCGGCTCCTTCCAAGAAGAGACGATCGCGATGTTGGAGGACACCGCGCGCGCCTTCGACAGCGAGCGAGGTGGTGATCGGTTGCGTCGTACGCTCGCCGAAGCGCTCGCCGCAGGCGGGCAAGGTTCGCGCGACGGCGGTCGCACTCGCGGGTCGATGCTGGGACGCGCCGCGCTCCTCGCCTTCCACGAGCTCAAGGACGTCGAGCTCGCGTTCAAGTGGATCGGCGACGCAGTCGTGGCGCACGTCGACGACGAGCGCCTCGACGCGCTCGACGCGCTCGCCGCCGAGGTCGGTGATCCGAAGCGTGCCGAAGCTGTCGTCAGCCGCGCGCTGGAGGAGGTGTTCGACGGTCCCCTGGTGCGAAAGCTCCTGGCTCGGCGGGCCGAAATCCGGCGCGAGAAGCTGTCGGACGTCCCCGGCGCGGCCTCGGATCTGAAGCGCCTGCACGATCTCTCGCCGTCCGACCAGGGCGTGGTCGAGCAGCTGCTCGGTCTCTACACCGAGCTCGGCGATCACCGCGGGATGGTTCAGCTCTACGAGGACCAGATCCTCCGCGGCAAGGATCCCAACGCTCGCGCCGAGCTTGCGCGCAAGGTCGCCCGCTTGTGGGAAGAGCACCTCGAAGACCCGCGTGAAGCCGCCGACGCGTGGCGCCGCGTTCTGCGCATGAAGCCGGGCGATCCCGAGGGCACCGAGGGCCTCGAGCGCGCCAAGACGAACATGCTCAAGCGGCCGAAGTCGGAGCCGTCTTCCCAGGTCGAGGCGATGGCGTCGACGGAACCTGCGACGCTCGCTGCGGTAGCGGCCCCGGAGCCAGCGGCGACTCCAGCGGCGCCAGCCGAAGAGGCCCCCGCAGAGGAGGTCGTTCCGGCGCCTTCGCCCGAGGCGACGGAGTTCAAGGCGGTCGGAGAGCCCCCCGAAAGCGCCACTCAGGTCAGTCGAGTCGAGCCGGCGGATGCTCCGGTTGCTCCCGCTGAGCCCGCTCCGGCGCTCCCGAACGGTGCCGATCGAGCGCTGCCGATGCCGCCGTTGCTCAGCGACGCGGCCCTCGACGAGAAGACGATCGCCGGCATGACGTTGCCGGACTCCGCGCCGCCGCCGCTCCCGGCCACGTCGGGCCTCCTCGAAGGCGCGCCCACCGACCCGACGGGCCTCGGGGCTGCGAGCGGAAGCTCCGCACCTCCCGTCGAGATCGCACCGCTCCCGCCGGTCGAAGTCGAGCCCCCGCTTGCGCTCGCGGCTCCCATCGCGGCCGAAGTTGCGGCATCGCCGGAGGTGAGCGAGCCGGTGGCCGCGGCGGCAGTGCGTCTCGCACCTCCGCCCAAGCCCGGTCGCAAGCCGCCGCCGCCCCCGCGCGCCTCGGCCGCGCCGCCACCCCCTCCGAGCAAGACCTCCGTGCCCCCGCCGCTCCCGGGCTCGCGTCCGGTGCCGCCGCCGCCCCCAGGGGGGCTCGCCTCGGGCGTACGTCCGCCGCCTCCTCCCAAAGGGCGAGCCGTTCCTCCGCCGCCGTCGCGGCCC
>JAEZYO010000451.1 GCA_023419055.1 Pseudomonadota bacterium
CCCTGGGGTGGGCTCGTGATCCTCGGCAACGCGCCGATCGCCGACACGGGCGGCGAGGCCGAGAAGGCGTACGAAGGCATCGCCGACGAGCCGCGCGCAGTCTACGGCGGCGACGACCCCGAGGACGACAGCGGCGAGATCGCCTACGTGCGCATCGAGTTCGGCGGCGAGGTCATCGCCAACAACAAAGAGATCAACGGCGTCACCTTCGCCGGTGTGGGCAGCGGCACCAAGGTCCACCACATCATGGTGAAGGACCAGGCGGACGACTGCTTCGAGTGGTTCGGCGGCACCGTGAGCGCGACGCACCTCATTTGCCAGAACGCAGGCGACGATATGTTCGACGCGGACGAGGGCTACCGCGGTACCCTGCAGTACCTCTTCGGCCGCAACCTGTTCGAGGGCTCTTCCGACTCGCCGAACGGCTTCGAATTCGACGGCAACAACCTCGAGGCCACCTCGACCGAGTCGAAGCGCTCGCTATTCCACGTTTCGAACGCGACCCTCTGCGGCCTGAACGCCGCCGGCACTTACGGCTCGTACGGCGTGGTGCTGCGCAAGAACCTGGTCGAGGGCACGAGCATCTCGAACACGATCGTGACAGGCTTCGATTTCGGCATCGACGCGCGTGACAGCGTCGGTACGAACGAGGCTCCGCTCCTCTCGCTGACGAGCAGCTACTTCTTCGACCAGCTCCAGGCGGACACGGGCGAGGACGCGGAGACCGACGAGGACAACGCGTTCGACGAGAGCGCCTGGGTGGCACTGGACGCCAACGAGAACGTCGTCGGCACCGCGCCCGAAGGCTTCGACTGCTACGCCGAAGTTCCCGTCGCTCCGGCCCCGGTGGTCGAGGGCGCCGAGCCGGGCAACGGCATGGATGAGTCGGGCACGTTCGTCGGCGCCTTCGGCGAGGACGACTGGGCCACGGGCTCGTGGATCAACTGGAAATGAGTCTCTGAGTTAGGTCACTACCGGTGCAAAGGGCGGCTCGAAAGGGTCGCCTTTTGCTTTTTCATCGGCGCTCTTCGAAGATGGGCTTCGATGCTCTTCGTCAACGGCTCGATTCGAGGTGACTCCGGCAACACCGCTGCGATCGGTCGGCACGCGCTCCGGCTGCTTCCGGAGGGAGCTCGGGGCGAGGAGCTCGTGCTCGCGAGCTACGACGGGACAGTCGAGGCGCTGGTCGAGCGGGTGGAACGCGCCGACGCGCTGCTCTTCGGCACGGGCGTGTATTGGGGATCGTGGGGCTCGCCGCTGCAGCGTTTCCTCGAGGTGTTGACCTCGTACGAGCTCGAGGCGTGCTTTCTCGGCAAGCCAGTCGGCGCGGTCGTGACGTCCGACTCGGTGGGGGGTCTCGACGTGGCGCAGCGTCTGCTCGGGTCGCTCTCCTTGTTTGGCTGCTCCGTTCCTCCCTTGTCGACGCTCGTCCTGTCACGCGTCGCAGCGGTAGCGGGCGAGAGCGCCGATAACGACGATGTCTGGCAGCTCGCTGATCTCGAGGTCGTCGTTCTTAACCTGTTGAAGGCGAGCGCGCATCGCACCGATTGGGCGACCTGGCCCGCCCGGCGCTTGCCTCGCGTGACGGGAGCATATCCGGCGAGCGGACCGCTCGGCGAAGGGCTCGCGAAGTTCGTGTGAGCTCGAGCTCGGGATGGACGATCGCGACGCGATTCTCGAGCTCGCTTGGCCGCGCGTCACGCCGCCGGCGTGACATCGCCACGCGGGCTCTTCAGCGAGCGCGACGAGCCCGCCTCAGAGCGCCGCTGCGACGAGCCCGAAGCACAGTAAGCTCGCCAGCACGCACCAGGCGAAGAAGCGAAGCTCTGCTTGCTCGAGGCGCTCGAGGTCGAGATAGGTCTCGAGGAAGACACGATGCCCGGCCGCTCGGGGGCGCCGAACCTGGTGCATCGGGAAAGGGATGACCACGCCGCGGGACGCCATACCCGGAGCACGACGCAACGTGACCAGTGTGACAATCGAGCAAGGGCGAATCGTCGTTCAGGTGACGTGAATGGGTAAATCTGCCGAAAACCAGTGCTCCGTCGAAATGCAGAAAAGGCCGATCATGACGTTCGTGTGACGGCGGCTACTTCATCACGGTCTCCGTCAGCATGGCGATGGAGCGCACACCGCCGGCCCGGGCGAGATCCATCGCCTCGACGGCGCTGCCGTACGGCGCCTGGTCGTGGGCGTCGAAGTAGAGCACTTTCTGGTTCTTTGCCGCGAGCATGCGAACGACGCGGTCCTTCGTCTCTTGTTTCGACAGCACCGTTTGATTGACGCGGATGGTGCCGTTTTTGTCGACCGTCAGGACGAGGGGCTTGTTGTCGGACGGAGGGGGCGGCGGAGCGTCCTTCTCGTCTTTCGGCAAGTTGAGCCAAAACGTCTTCGTCATCATGGGGATCGTGATCATGAAGATGATCAAGACGACGAGCACTACGTCGACGAGCGGCGTCACGTTGATAGTAGGTGTGGTGTGTTTGGCGCCACCGCCGAGATTCATGCCCATGGTTGGAGCTCCCGCGAGCGGAGCGAGCCCGCGCTGAGCGCCGCGAGGCGCGTCGGGGGAACGGGGGCGGTGAGCCCCCGCGGAGGACTACGGTGGGGGAGGGCGGGCGGGACGTTGACAGAAGGTGTGGTGTGTTTGGCGCCGCCGCCGAGATTCATGCCCATGGTTTGGACTCCTGTGAGCACGGATTCCGGCTCACGTCTCCCCCGGCTTCTTGCGCTCGCCGACCTTGAGCAGCACGCCGCGAAACCCGATCTGCTGCATCTGGGCGAAGGTGTCGCGCACCTTCTGGTACTTCACGTCCTTGTCGACGTTGAGCAGCACCGAGCGTGCCTCGTCTTGCTGGTGCAGCTTCGTCACCTTGGCGAGGAGATCCTGCGCAGCCACCGGCTTCTTCTCGAGCAGCAAGGTCCCGTCCGCTGCGATGCCGACCTCGATGGCGTTGGGATCTTTGGTCTTGGGATCGGCGGCCTCGACCTTGGGGAGCTCGATGTGCGCGCCGTCGGCGATCGCGGGAGCGACCACCATGAAGATGATGAGCAGCACGAGACAGACGTCGACCAGAGGGGTGACGTTGATCTCGGGACTAGGCTGCTGCCTTTTCGCTCTGCTTGGCTGAGACGCGCCCATGGTTGTTCTCCAGCTCGTCGACGAACTCGCCGGCGGAGCGCGCCAGCGCCAGATCGATCGCGGTGGCCCGCGCCGTCACGTAGTTGAAGAGGACTACGGCCGGGATCGCGACCAGGAGGCCGAAGGCGGTTTCGATCAGCGCCTCGGAGATGCCGGTCATCACCGAGCTCATGCCGCCGCCCTGCGTGCCGATGCCCTTGAAAGCCGCGATAATGCCGACGACGGTCCCGAGCAGACCGACGAAGGGGGCGATCGAGCCGACCGTGGCGAGCGCGCCGAAGCCGCGGCGGATCTCGGCAGCGATCTGCTCCTTGC
>JAEZYO010000473.1 GCA_023419055.1 Pseudomonadota bacterium
TAGAGGGGCTCCCCGCGGGCGCACCGGGGCGCTTGCAAGGACGACTCACCGCGCCATTTCGCTCCGGCGCCGGAGCTCAGCGGATCTCGCCCGTGAGCTCCTGGCGTCCGAAGACGCGACCCGCGCGCAGGCCGAGCGGGATCGCGATGGCGAGCACCAGCACACCAGGGATGAACAAGGCGAACGCCAGCAACGCAGCGGCCAGGAGAACGAGCAGCACCGACAAGACGAGCTGCAAGCAGGCGCCCAGGAAACGCCACGTTGCTTCTCGGCCTTGCGGCTCCATCGGCTCCGAAGGGTCCGACGGCTCCATAGGATCGATGGGCTCTATCACGTCGGTCACACCAGAATCGAAGCATCCCTCGTGCCAGGACGACCGATGCCGCTCCGGGGGTGACGCCGCGTCACGACGGACGAGCGTCACCCCACTCGATCGGCTGGGCTCACAGGCAGGAAGTGTGGACGTACCTCGTGCCGTTCGACGCGACGAAGATCCACGGACACACTCGAGAGCCGCAGACGATGGCCGTCTCCTGCTCGCATTCCGCGAGCGCGGTGGAGAGCGAGCATCCCTGCTGTCTACATCGAGTGCCGTCTGATCCGGGCGCGTTACAGTACTCGACGATCGAGCACCCGGCCTTCTCGATGAGCCCGTCCTCTCCAGGCTCGGACACGTCACCGGCGGGGTCGGCCGCCAACTCGGAGCCATCCTCGGTCGTCCAGTTCGAGCTGCCGATGTCCTGCTCGGTGGTGTCGGACTCCGCCGAGCATCCCGCCATTGCGTGCACCCCGAGCACCGCCAGCGCCGTCGCGCAGACGCGCGACAACCATCGATTCGAGCACTTCATGATCGATACCTCCTCCTTCGCGTGGCAACCTCGCGACGGCCGTGTCGGGTCTGCAAAGGGCCCCCCGCTCGAGCCGTCGCGCTTTTTGAGCAGTTAGAGCTTCGAGGGCCGCCGACCTTCAGCAGAATCTGCACGAGCGCATTTCGACCCGTTACTCGCCGGAGCGCGAGCGCGAGCAAGCCTGCTGCGAGGGACACGAACGCTCCGGGTCGGTTACGAAAAGCCACAGTGCAACTCGCAGAGGCGCCTGAGTCTGCCTGCGTGGCCGTCTCCGAACACTCACTGCAAGCCTCTTTACTCTCCGCTGCGAGACACGGCTCATCCGTACAAAGCTCTCCCCCGTCCCAGCCGGAACGACACGCACAAGACAAGGCTGCGCGGGCATAGCTCGCCTGTTCGGCCTGCTCGATGTCTTCGGCGGCTTCTATCCGGCGTGACACGAAGCAATCGAGCTCCGGTAGGTACTCGAAGTCGACTCCGCCTCGAACGAGGATCCCCGACAGGCGGCCGGCCGCGTCGAAAACCCCCGCCCCGCTGCTTCCCTGAGAAGCGTCGCTGATCAACTCGAAGTAGTCGCGGAAGCCGGTTCTCGCGTCCACGACCTGCGCCTGCGCGTCCACCTTGACCGGCAGACCACTCGGAAAGCCGATGACGAACAAGGGGGCGCGATCCAGGAGCGGCTCCACCCGGAGCTCGACCGGACGTCGCGGCGCGACGACCGGACGATCCAGCTCGACGAGCGCGTGATCCCAACGCCGTCCGGCAGAGTCCGTGTATTTCGCGCGCGCCGCGATCGCCCGGCAGCCATAAACGTCATCGGGCTCGAGCAGCCGAGTCGTCGCCGGCTCGGTCAGCGCATAGCCGAATACCCAGGCTTGATCGTCACACTCGGCGCTCGCTCCGACGCAGTGCCCGGCCGTCAGCACCAGCGTCTCCGTCACGAGCACACCGGAACAACTCGCCGCGGCAGGTTGGGTCGCGAACGCTTCTGTCGCGCACAATCGCCCGACGTCATCGAGGCTGGGTGAATCGATGATGAAAGCGCCGTCCCGAGCGGGCGCGAGCGCCCAGCGCGGGATCTGCGCGACCGTACTCTCGAGCGCCAGGTCCCGGAGCCGCTCGTCATCCAGCGCGTACCAGTCGAGGCGGTCGTCTTCGCCGTAGATCAGCGGGTCCGTGCTCCGCGTCACGTGCGAGTTTGCACCGTCACCACAGCCGAGAAGCAGCCCGAACGCCAAGATCCCTCCCCATCCCGCTCGGTGCTGCATGTCGGAGTTAGAGCCCCGTAGCTTCGAGATCTTCGTATCGGAATCGATCCGCGACTGCCGTGACGGAACGACACAGTACCGGCGCACGCTTGGCGGTTCCCGATCACTGCGCTAGGTATCCCGGCCGAAACTGCCGCGGGCTCGAGGACAGCCGAAGCATGAACGCGATCGAGACGAACGGACTGGTCAAGACTTTCGGGCAGACACGCGCGCTCGACGGGCTAAATCTCACGATTCGAGGCGGCTCCGTGTTCGGCCTCCTGGGCCCGAACGGGGCCGGGAAGACGACTGCCATCCGCGTACTTTCGACGCTGCTCAAGCCGAGCGGCGGAACGGCGACGGTCCTCGGGCTCGACGTCGTTCGCGACGCCGCAGAGGTGCGGCAGAAGGTCAGCCTCACCGGTCAGTACGCTTCGGTCGATGAGGACCTGACCGGCCAAGAGAACCTCGTGCTCGTGAGCCGGCTCTTCGGTATGTCGTGGCTAGAATCGCGCCGGAGAGCGACGGAGCTTCTCGACGCCTTCAGCCTGACGGAAGCCGCAGGCAGGCAGGTCCGCACTTACTCCGGTGGTATGCGCCGGCGGCTCGACATCGCTGCGAGCCTGGTGGTCCGGCCCGAAATCCTGTTCCTCGACGAACCCACCACCGGCCTCGATCCTCGCAGCCGGAATCAAGTCTGGGATCTCGTGCGACAAATCGCCGCGGACGGCACCACCGTGCTGCTGACGACGCAGTACTTGGAAGAGGCCGACAAGCTCGCCGAACGCATGGCGGTCATCGATCACGGGCGCGTCATCGTGGAAGGGACGAGCAGCGAGCTCAAGTCGTCGATCGGCGGCAACGCCCTGAGCTTGCAGCTCGCGAATCCCGCGCAGCGCAGCGAGGCCACCGCGCTCATCGCGAGGCTAGCGGGCGACGGCATCCTGCCTGCCACGGATCCGGCGCTGATCTCCATCACGGTAGCGGACGCGTCCGCAGCGGCCGACCTCTTGAGTGCGCTGTCGAACGCGAAGATCCAGCTCGCCCACTTTTCCCTCGGAGCCCCGAGCCTGGACGACGTCTTCTTCGCGGTGACGGGACACCTCGCCGAGGCCCCGCGCCCCGCTACGGAAGGAGCTGCCTCGTGAGCCAGGACGCTTTCTCCACGCCCGGGGCGCACGCTTGGCGCAAGAAGTCCGCGCCGAGGCCCGCGTCGGCGCTCTCCGCTGTCGCGACGCTGGCCTGGCGCGCCATGCTCAAGATCAAGCACGTGCCGTTCCAGCTCTTCGACGTGACGGTGACCCCGATCATGTTCACGCTGCTCTTCACCTACGTCTTCGGGGGCGCGCTGGCAGGCTCGACGGACGCCTACATTCAGTTCCTGCTCCCCGGCATCCTGGTGCAGACGATCGTCTTCATCACCGTGTACACCGGGGTGGGGCTCAACACCGATATCCAAAAAGGGCTGTACGACCGCTTCCGCTCGCTCCCGATGTGGCAGCCCGCGCCCGTGCTCGGCGCCCTCGCCGGCGACGTCTTCCGCTACTCGATGGCGTCGCTGCTCATCCTCGTGCTCGGCGTCGTCCTGGGGTTCCGCCCCGAGGCGGGCGTGCTCGGTGTCTTGCTCGCGTTCCTGCTCGTCCTTTTGTTCGCCTTCGCGCTCTCTTGGGTGTGGATCATCATCGGGATGAAGATGAAGACGCCCGAGTCCGTGATGACCATGAGCTTTCTCTTCCTCATGCCGCTCACGTTCGCGAGCAACATCTTCGTCGAGCTCGGCACCATGCCGCCCTGGCTCCAGGCGGTCGTGCGGCACAACCCCATCACGCATCTCACCGACGCTTCACGCGCGCTGATGCACGGGAAAGACGCGGCGGTTCACGTCGCCTGGGTGCTCGCGGCGTCCGCGGTCATCGTCGCCGTCAGCGCGCCGATCGCGATGCGGATGTACCACCGAGAACGCTGAGCAGGCACGGGTCAGGGGCACGGCACCTTGGACCAGGAGAGCCCGGCCTCGCCGTCGTGATGGTAGTAGTCGTAGCTGTAGACGACGACCGCTCCCGGCTCGACCGTCAGCTCGAACGAGCAAGAGCACTCGTCGTCCGCGTCCGCTCGGCGAACGCACGAATCCTTGCCGTCGCTGACCTCGTAGCGAGTACAAGCGCCGGACGGCGCCGTGAAGCGTCGCGCCTCTACCCACGAACAATCGACCGGCGGCGCGTCCCAGCTACAACCGAGCGGAGTTATCAGGCACAAGACTGCCGCGTAGGCTGACCTGGCGATCGTCCTCGTCACGCTTACCCCTGCTGCTCATGACCGTAGCGCTTTCGGCGAGACGCACCACGAGTGAACGCTCGCCGCCATCGTGGATGAACACCAGGCGCGGCTGCGCGGAGCGAGGCGGATCGAAACCCACACGTCCGGGGTAGCGATTTCAGCGTCGCTCTCTCACGCTGGGTCAGGACCCACGCCGCGCGCGCGAGAAACCGTGATGCCCCCGTTAGGGCTGGTAGAACCCGCAGTCGAGCGTGAGATTGGAGCCATCCGGGGTGAAAGCGAACGGCGGCGCAGAATTCGTATCGGGGTCGAACTCGCTGTCGAGCGCGTCGTTCGCGCCCGCGTCCGGCGTGGTCACGACGTAGGTGGATGGGGGGACTACCTCGACGAGTACGTGCCGGCGGGCACGCTCGATTGCCCACGCGAGCCTCTTCCGCGACTCCGTCGCAGTCGTCGTCCTCCCCGTTCCCGCACACTTCGTCGACCGGAGTGACGTGGCCGCTGCAGGCGCCATAACCGTTCCCGTCTTCGTCGCACGCTCGACGCCGAGGGTCGCGGCCGCACACAATAATCCCGCGGGGTGAGCATTCGGGGAGCCTGAGCTCTCCTACCTTTTCGTACCCTGGCTCGCCATCTCTGCGACCCTGCGCCCAGAACGCCGGCAAAGAACCCGCGTCGTCAGTTCCCGGAGGCTCGCGCCCGCGCGATGCCGAGTCGCTTCGCCAAGTTGAACAGGTTACTACGATCCATACCGAGCTCGCGGGCGGCGTCCGCCCACCCGCCGTGCCGCTCGAGCGCCTCGAGCACGGCGCGGCGCTGAAACGCGAGCACGCGCTCTCGGAGCGGGGTCGCAACTTCGAGCTCGGGCCTCGCAGGAGCCTGTGAGCCACGGGTCTCGAGATCGAGGTCGAGGTGCGCAGGCTGGATGGTGATGATCTCGCTCGCTTCCTTGCCGAAAGAAGCGCGTAGCGCCGCACGGCTCACCACGTTCTCGAGCTCGCGCACGTTTCCCGGCCAAGCTGCGGCGGCGAGCTGCGCGAGCGCGGTCGAGCTGAACCGCATCGGCCCCTTGCCGAGCCGGCGGCGTGCGACGTCCGCGAAGTGCTGCGCGAGGACCGAAATGTCTTCGCGTCGCTCGCGGAGAGCCGGAACCCGGAGCGGGAACGCCGCGAGACGGTGGTACAGGTCCGCTCGAAATCGACCCTTCTCGACTTCGGCAGGGAGGTCACGGTTCGTCGCGGCGATCACGCGCACATCCACGCGGTGGACCTTGTCCGACCCCACGCGCTGCACCTCGCCTTGTTGCAGAGCGCGGAGGAGCTTGGGCTGGATGGTCGGCGGCAGCTCGCCGATCTCGTCCAGGAACAGCGTTCCGCCGCTCGCGACTTCGAACTTGCCCGAGCGATCTCGGACGGCACCGGTGAACGCGCCCGCCACGTGCCCGAACAGCTCGCTCTCGGCGATGGATTCCGGCAACGCGGCGCAGTTGACGTAGATCAGCGGCTCGGAAGCTCGCCTCGAGCTCGCGTGGACCTGGCGTGCCACGAGCTCTTTGCCGACCCCGGTCTCGCCCGTGATCAAGGCCGTCAACCCCGAGTTTGCGACCATGGCGATGTCGCGTAGCAGCGCTTTCAGAGCGGAGCTATTGCCGAGGAGGGAACCGCCGCTCGCGACCTCGATGCCGCGCTGGAGCTCGAGCGCCACGCGCTCGCGGTGCTGCGCCCTTTGCTCGAGGGCGTCTAGCAGCGCGCTCGTGCGCAGAGCGGCCCCGGCGAGCGCCGCGAGCATCTCCAAAAACTCCGGGCGGAGACCGTCGAAGGCGCCCGGCGCGAAAGCGTCGAACGTGAGCGCGCCGACCACCTCGCCGCCCTCCTTCAAAGCGACTCCCAGGCAATCGTGCACGTGCTCGAGCGCGTGGGGATGTCCCGCCACGAGGCCGTCGAACGGATCCTCCAGCGCTGAATCGGGCGGGAACCGAACCGGCGCGGGCGAGCTCAAGATCACGTCCAACCTCGGGTGCTCTCGCCTCGAGTATTGGAGACCGAGCGCTCGCGGCTCGAGTCCCCGGGCGCTGAGCGGCGACAGCACTTCGCCGCTCAGACGCAACAGGCATGCGGCGTCGCAGGGCACCACGCGGCACACCGCGCTCA
>JAEZYO010000496.1 GCA_023419055.1 Pseudomonadota bacterium
GCACACGGGTGATGTCGCCCTCGACGGTCTCGAAGGCGAAGCTCGTCGCGGGCTGGTACCCCACTGAAATCACGCCCGCCACCTGCTCGGGTCCGAGCGCGACGCGGAGCTCGCCGCCCACTCCGACGAAGCGGGGCGCGCCGAGCCAGCGAGGGGTCCCCTCCACGAACGCACCGAGCTCGATCTGCGCGAGACTCTGAGTCCACGTGGGCTCCGGCTCGAGCGGTGGCTCGGGCGGCGGTGGTGGCGGCGGCGGCGCTGGTGGCGGGGGCTCGGGTTCGGCGACGGGCTCAGCCTGCTCGTCGAGTCCCACGGCGGGCGGACGGATCGTGAGGATCACGAACACGGCGGCGAACCTCACGCGCTTTTCGCAATCGCGCGCGCTGTCGTCGAACACCTTTCGATGCTCGATCCCGTCCTTCCAGATCCGGACTTCGTACTTGGTCTCGCGATCCGCGATCTCGACGCGCACGCGATGACGCGCCACGTCTTCGGACAGATCGGGCACGCGCGTGAGCGCCGCACTCTCGACCTGCGACGGCGTCGGACACTGACCTACTCCGTGTACGAACGGCTCGTTGCCCGGGTCGGGGAGGTCCCGCGGCGTGTTCGCTGCCGTCGCAGGCTGCGCCGCGAGCACGGCTGCAGCAAGAAAGGAGGCGCGAAGCGAGCGGGAACTATCGACCATTTTCCCTGAAGCGACGCGAGGATACTCTGAGCCGCGTACTTCCCACCGCGGCAGTTAGAAAATTCCACGACGGGACGAAGTTTCGACAAGGTCCCCCGCTGAGTGCCCCTATTCAAGGAGTGCAGGCCATGCCGACCCCGGCACCGCTCGAAAATTGGAGAGACGAGCCCGTGGACCGGGAGTCGAGCTCCGGTGAACACCCGACTTTCGAGCAGCTCTACGAGGACTGGTTCGACGAGGTGTCCCGTTGGGTGCGCGCGCTCGGTGCCCCGCTCGCGGAGCAGGACGATCTCGTGCAGGACGTGTTCGTGGTCGTCCACCGGCGCCTGCCCGATTTCGACGGGACGAACGTCGCGGGCTGGCTCTACCGCATCGCTCAGCGCCGGGTTCGCGACTTCCGGCGGCTCCGCTGGGTCAAGCACGTGCTCTTCGGCGGCGTACAGCTCACCGATCAGCTGCCGAAGCTCGGGGCCGGCCCGCTCGACGCGCTCGAGACCAAAGAGAAGCAGGCGTTGCTCGAGACGCTGCTCGATCGCCTGAACGCGTCCGAGCGCGCGGCGCTCGTGCTGTTCGAGATCGAAGGCAAGAGCGGCGAAGAGATCGCGCGCCTGCAGAGCGTGCCCTTGAACACGGTCTGGGCCCGCATCCACAAGGCTCGTAAGAAGTTGAAGATACAGCTTGCCAAGCTCGACGAACGCGAGCGGCGGAGGGCAGGATAATGGAGCGCTTGAGTCGATCGGACGGGCTTCCCGCCGGCGATCGCGGTCTGGCTGATTTGTTGCGCGCGGCGGAGCCGTATCAGGCGGATCCGTTCCGCAAGCGTCGTGTGCTCGTGAAGGTGCTCGGCGCCACACGGGGGGCGCGCATCGTGCGCTGGCCACGCCTCGTCACGGCGGCCGTGATTCTCACGGCCACCGCGGCGGCTGCCGCGACCGGTGGCTTCAGCCGCGGCTACGAGGCGCTCTTCGGTTCGTCGGCGGAGGAAGCGCCTGCGTCGAGTCCGTCGGTCGAGAGCGCCGCCACGCCGCCGGTGGAGCCGGCCCCGCGCTTCGAGCCCGAGCCCGTCGTAGCCACGCCCGCGCCGGAGCCCGACGCGCCTCTGCAACCCGCCCCCAAAGAGCGCGTCCGCGCGACCAGCAAGCCGAGCGAGAACCCGGAAGACGCGGCGGCGGTGCTCGACGCCATCCGCGCGCTCCGCAAAGAGCGCGATCCGGAGCGCGCCGAGCGCCTGCTCGGCGAGTACATGAAGAGCAACCCGAACGGCGTGCTCTCCGAGGACGCGCTCGCGCTCTCGATCGAGGCCGCTGCGGCCAAGCGCGATCCACGCGCCGCCGACTACGCACGCCGCTACCTCGCGCGCTACCCGCAAGGTAAATATCGCGCAGTCGCGCAGCGCGCGCTCGAGCAAGCGCGTAAGTGAGCACCGACTGGCTCGGAACGCGCGGATCGCGCGCCGCTGATCGCTGCCGGAAACTTACGGAGCCGACGCTCACGATGTAGCGAGCGCTCGCACAGAAACGAGCGCCGGCTCTCGTTTTCTCGGTCCGCTCATCGATGAACGCGGGCAGCCTTGAAGTAGCGATGAGCGCCGCGACGCCGATCACGCCTGAAGAACTCGGAGAGCTCCTCGACGAAGCCATGAGCGTGCGCGAGCTCCTCGCGACCGCGCTGAAGGAGCTGACGGCGAGCGGCGTGATCCCGGCGAGCCGAGTGGACGAGCTCGAGCGGTCCCTGGGACGTCGCGGGCTCGCCGTCGACGTCGCGCTCCTGGTTCGCATCTTCCGCGAGCACTGGCCGGCGATCGAGCCCAAGCGCGCGCTCTCGTCACGTGACCTCGGCGAATTCGAGCGCTCGAGTCGCCGACTCGGCGAGGCGCTGGCGGCCCGCGCCCGCGGCGACAGGAGCAAGCGGCCGGCGCCGCGAAAACGGCCGCTCTCCCTGTTGGTCCGGGCGCGCGTGCGGGCGCGGCGCGTGCTCTCGAGCGCGCGTTGACCGCGCCGCCCAAGGACGACCGGTCGGGCCGTGTCACACTCGGGTCGTGCGGCGTCCGTTCCTGACCCTCGGCCTGCTCTCGATCCCGCTGCTCGCCGCGCTCGACGCCGAGGCGCACACGGAGGTCGAAGGAGACGCCGAGCCGACGCTGCCGGGGAAGAACGACGCCATCATCGAGCGCCTGTCGCGCATCGCCGCGACGCTGCGCGAGTCGCGTTACAACCACACGACGGTGGTGGACGAAAAGCTCGGCCGCTACGAGTTCGATTGTTCGGGTCTCATCGCGTGGGTCCTCCGCCGAACGGCGCCCGGAGCGCACGGCGTCGTCGTCAATCGCTCGAAGACGGGGCGGCCGCTCGCGCGCGACTACTACTGGGAGATCGCGCGCACTCGCCCGGGCAGGCGCGCACCTCGCGGCTGGAACCGCGTCGAACGCGTCGAGGAAGCGCACCCCGGCGACGTCGTCGCCTGGCTCAAGCCGGAGGTGGTGCGCTCGCCCAACACCGGGCACGTCGGCTTCCTGCTCGAGCGGCCGCGCCCCACCCCCGTCATCCAAAGCGGCTTCCTGGTGCGCATCGCCGACGCCTCTTCGTACCGCCACGACGACGATGACCGGACCGAGAGCGGCCGCACCGGGTTCGGAAGCGGGACCATCCTGCTCGTCGCCGATCCGGAGAGCGGCGCGCCGAGAGCGTACGGCTGGTTCGGGCTACGCTCGAGCTGGATCCTCGAGACTCCGATCGCGATCGGCCGCGCCGTGCGCTGACCGTCCTCCGGGTCTACTGACTCCGGGTCTACTGACCTTCGAGATCCGCCGGCGTGAGCCCGAGCGCCTGGAGCCACTCCGGCGTGGGTTTGATGAGCTTGCGAGCGCGCACGTCGAAGAGACCTATCGTGAAGAGCGCGTCGCAAGCGACCTCCCCCTTCTCGTCCAAGATCTGCTGCGCGAACTTCCCGACCTTGCCGGAATACGACTCCACCCAGCTCTTGATGGTGATCTTCTGGCGGAGCCGGAGCTCGCGCTGGAAGCGCAGGTTGATCTCGAGGATCGTCGGGCCGATCCCCGTAGCCATCACCTCCTTCAAGCCGTAGCCGTGCCCGGTGATGAAATCCCAGCGCGCCTCTTCGAGGATCTCGAGGTAGACGGCGTTGTTGACGTGCCCGAACGTGTCGAGGTGCCGTTCGAGGATCATGATTTCGTACGAGTGCGGCGAACCGAGCATCGAGTGACTCCTTGGCCCTGAGGCGCTCTGGCTCTTTAGGACCCGGGCCGCGGAGCCGCAATCGGCAGGGTTTCGCTTCGCGACTTGCCGGTGCGCGCTCGTGAGTCCTAGACTCGAAGGCCGATGGCCGAGCAGGGCGGCGAGCCCACCCCGACCGGGGAATACTTCAGAGTCTGCAGCATCTGCCGGAAGCCGATCCCGTTCCGCGCGCGCTACTACCAGTGCAGCGTTTCGACCTGCAATCGCTCGCGCACGGCACTGTTTTTCTGCTCCGTGCCTTGTTGGGACGCGCACCTGCCCGAGGCGCGCCATCGTGACGCCTGGGCCGAAGAGGTGACCGCGCCGACGCGCGAAGCCTTCGAAGCCGAGCAGCGCGAGGCCGCCGAAGCGGAGAGAGCCCGGATGGAAGACAAGCCCGAACGCGAGCGCAAGATCGTCACCGTCAAGAGCGACGAGGTGCCGAAAGACATCCTGGTCGTCGTCTCGAAGCTCAAGGCGTACGTGAAAGCCCGGTCCGGCATGAATACGTCGGACGCGGTGGCGGAGGTGCTCTCCGATCATCTGCGGCGCCTCTGCGACCTCGCGATCGACAACGCTTCCGCGGACGGGCGGAAAACGGTGCTCGACCGCGACGTGAAGCCGCTGAAAATCCTGCCCTGATCGCGCGCCGATTAGAAATCTGCCGAGTAGGCGGAACGCGCCCGCACGCGCGCCGGATGTCACTCCCGAACCACCGAGAATGACTCGGCACCAGTGAGCGCGGGAGAGGCGTAGTGCTCGATGGAGTTAGGAGTGACTCCATGGAACGGAATAGGGTGTTCTCCGTCTTGGGTCTCGCTTTCCTCGCTACCGGTTGCATCACCGGTTCACCGCCGCCGAACGCTGCGGCCACCCCCGCCGCCCCCGAAGCGGCGGCCACCCCCGCGACGGACGCGCCGGCGACGGCGAGCGCACCGCTCGTCGTGTGGGACGGCGACAAGAACGCGAACGGCAAAGGTTGGGCCTCCTGCGGCAAGAAGGAGGGCTGCACCACGAGCATCGAACCCGCGGCGAACGAGGGTCACGCTGGCGCGGGTCTCAAGTTCAAGGCAGACGGTCCCGACTGGATCGGGATGGGTTGGAACTGGCACGGCTGGTGGCCCGAGAACGCGGGCAGCGACATCAGCGCCTACAAGGAGCTGAGCTTCCGGATCAAGGTGATCGCCGCGAACTCCAAGGAGGCGCCCGATCCGAACAGCATCGGCGTCACGATCGGCTGCTCCGCGAACGGCACGAAGGACGATTCGAAGAAGGACGCCGACGACGCGAAGGTCGCCGATTTCACGACCAACCTCACCGACGGGCAGTGGCACGACGTCGTGATCCCGCTCGCCACCTTCTTCACGGACAAGGGCAAGGACTTCGACAAGAAGTCCGCCTGGGAGCTCCGCGTGAGCACCTGGTCGCAGGATCCCCGAAAGTTCGAGATCCTGCTCGACGACATCGCGTTCCGCTGAGGATCAGCAGGGGGCGCCGAGGGCGCGCTCGGCTTCACCCAGCGGGTCGAGCACGACTCTCAGCACGCCGGCGAACCCACCCCGCCCCGCGAGCGCTCGTGCCGCGTGAAAGCGGGCCTCTCCGAGGACGAGGCCCGCGAGCGGCGTGTAGACGAGATCTTGCGCGGAAGGCCGCACTCCGTTGGCCTCGAAGCCGTACTCCCACACGGCCGAGGCCGCGGCGGCGAAGCCGAGCGAACCGGCCCACCCGAAGTGGCAGTTGCGCGCCCGCAAGTAGAGCTCGCTGCCGAGCAAGCCGTGCCCGAGCACGTTGATGGTCCAGTGATCGCCGTCCCACTCGAACGCGGAGCGGCTCGCGTCGAACTTGGGAGGCAGCGTGTAGGCCTCCTCGTAACGGGCGCCCACGAACTCGGGATCGAAGTTCCCGAAAGGATCGGGCCAGAGCACCGTTTCGGTCGCGCGCATCACCACGAACAGTGAAGTCGAGTGCAGCACCGGCGGCACCCAGAGGACCTCGTGCTCGACGGGCGAATCCAGGACCGGGCTCTCCGGCGGTTCTGCCCGAGCCGGACGCGCGCTGGAGAGCGCCACGACGATCGCCGCAGGAACGAGCAAGGAGCGCAACGTCAGCGCCCGGGGAGGAACTTCACTTCGTAGACGGTTTGCGTACCACCGTCCCGCTTGGGGACGGGCTTCGGCAGGATTTGGTAGCTCGCATGCTGCGCCCGGAAACCCGCGCACACCCCCGCGATCGTCCCCTCTTCGAGGTAGCAAGGGTACGGCGTGGCGTTCGCGATCTTCATGTGGCCCGCGCGCTTCTCGAGCACTGGCCAGCCGCCGATCAGCTCGAAGCTCGCCTCGTGTGACGCGCGATACGCGGCTTCGATACCCTCGAGCGCGTCTTCCAGGCACCTGATATGCGGCGGCCACGGCATGGTCCCGAAGATCTTCGTCCCCACCGAAATGGACGCGGTCTTCCCGATCCTCTGCTCGACCAGATAGAACGCCGCGATGAGCTTCCACTGCTCCCACGGCTCGCCCTCCCGGTAACCGAGCTGGGAAAACAGCCGGCTTACCTGACTGTCGAGAGCCTGGAAGGCGCGTCGAAAAATCTCCGCGTTCTGCGCGTGAGCCTTGAACCCGGCCGGCAAGCGGTCTCGAACCGAGATCGGCAGCGCCTCGTAGACCTCCCTGCCGTAAGCTTCGATCTCCGTCCGAGCAACGAACTGGGACATTGGACTCGATATGACCCGAAGCCGCGCGCCCAGTAAAGCCCCCCGCCTCCCGTCCGCCGAGCGTCTGCTCGCAGCAGAGCTTTACGCGCTCACGCACCGGGGCAACGCGGGCGACGCCGCTTTCTACCAGCGCTTCTGCGCGGGAGCTCGCTCCGTGCTCGAGCTCGGCTGCGGCTCCGGACGGCTCTTGCCGGCGCTCTCTTCCTCCGGACGGCGCGTGGTCGGTCTCGAGCTCGACCCGGCCCTGCTCGCCCTCGCGCGCCGCTCCGCGCCGAGCGGCGTCGAGCTCACCCTCGGGGATATGAGAAACTTCGAGCTCGACGCGAGCTTCGAGCGCGTCGTCATCCCCTTCACGGCGTTCTACTGCTTGCTCACCCGCGCTGATGCGATCGCGTGCCTGCGGAGCGTACGGCGCCACCTCGCGGAGGGCGGGAAACTCGCCTTCGACGCGTACGCCGCCGACGGCTTTCACGCGGAGTCCTCGCCTCGCGACGTCGCGCCCGACGAGCTGTCCGAGGTGGTCTCGTTCGAGCATCGGGGACGGCGCTGGGACGTGTTCGAGAAGAGCTCCTGGGACAAGCGCCGAAAGCGGCTCGACGTGACGTACCTCTATCGCTCGGGTCGCCGTGAGCTCGCGATCGAAATTCCCCAACACTACTGGCTGAGCTCGGAGGTCGGGCCGCTCCTCGCCCGCGCAGGGCTCCGGCTGCGCTCCCTCCACGGCGGTTTTCGGAAGCAGCGCTACTCGAAGGACTCGCCGCTGCTCGTCGTCACCGCCGAGCGCGCGGACTGAACGTCAAATCACGACGAGCGCGAGCACCGCGCACGCGATGCCGATCGCCACGAACACGCCGACGCCGACGGCGATCCAGACGCCGCGCATCGCGCTCTTCACCACGTGCTGCTGGAGCTCTAGCCGTGCCTGAATGGCTTGCTGAGGAACACCGAAATGCGGCGCCTGATGCGGCACCCCGAAGCCTGGGCTGGGCGCCCCGCCGAAGGATTGCGACGTCATCACCGGCTGCCCGTTCACGAAGCTCGCCTGATACGTCACGACGTGAGAGGCCGACGCCGTGCTCCCCGCCACCAACCCTTCGAACGCGTCCGGAATGCCGTTCCCGTTCCTGTCGGCGAGCAAGTTCGTCACGAGCTCGGCTTGCTGAGCGGCGCGCGCGTGGTGCGGCAGCACGGTCCCGCAGTAGCGGCACGCTGGCTGTGAGAGGTCCGCCGGCGCGAGGTTCGCCCCGCAGTGTCCGCAGCGCGTAAGGTTCATCGCTTCGAGCATCGCACCCTGCTCTGCGCGCGGCTAGCGAGCCGAGACGTACTGAGCCGGCACCCAGATTTGGCGGCCGTCGGGGAACGCCACGAGGTGCTGGCCTTGCGCGGACTGGACCACCGCCCCCGGGTAGCGCTGCCCGTCGCTCCACAAGACGAGCACGTGCGTCCCGACGCCGATCGCGGGCGCAGGTTGCGCGGACGCGGCCGGTCGAGGACCAGAGGCGCCCTTCGACACGGAGATCGGCTTCGGAGTGCCCCCCTCGCGGATGCGCGTCCCCTCTTGCTCGACCAGCATGCCGTAGCCGCCGTACTGCATCGGATTTTGCGCCACCTGATTCGTCCAATGCCCGGCGATCTGCGTCCAGTCGGTCATCGAAACTCCATAATGGCCGAGCATGCCTTCGACGCCGAACGCTTTGGCCGCGCCGCTCATGGCCACGAACTCGTCGAAGCTCACGCTCGGCGCGCCGCCGCTCCGCCTCGCGAGCGCGGCTTGATAGAGCGGCATGAACGCGGTCGCTACGCGCCCCATCAACGCCATGTCCGACATGCGCGCCGTCCAACCCTGCTTCGCCGCCTCCCAGTCGACGCGGTGGACCCCGTGGCGGGCCACGATGTCGGCTTGCAGATCGGGGTTCGTCGTGTCGCCGAGCTCGGCCGAGAGCTCGGCGTAGCGCTCGAGCGAGATGCCGTTGATCGGAGCCATCCAGGGTTGCATGCCGAGAGCGGGCCCGGGGCCGCCCGCTGCGTCAAGCGTGATGCCGCCCGCTTGGAGCGACTTTTGGAGGCTTTTTGCGCGTAGCCGAGGTTTGCTATCCTCCCGACGCCGGAAGCTCCTCCCCATGAGCGATCGTCCCCTGCCCCTCGGTCGAGCGCAGCGCCTGCTCAAGATGGCGACTGCCGGCGCTCGCGCGGGCGCGAACCTGCTGGTCAACAAGGGACACGAACAAGCCGCGCTGCGCTTCGCGGAGACTCTGGGGACGCTCCGGGGCCTCGCCGCCAAGATCGGCCAGACGATGAGCTACGTCGACGGCATCTTGCCCGAGAGCCAGCGCGAGGCTTACGAGAAGGCGCTCTCGGCTCTGCGCGCGGCGACGCCGTCTTCGTCACCCGAAAGCATCGTCGCCCTGGTCGAACAGGAGCTCGGAAAGCCCATCGACGAGCTGTTCGCCGAGTGGGAGCGCGAGCCTTTCGCGAGCGCCTCGATCGGACAGGTGCACCGCGCGCGCCTGTTCGACGGGCGCGAGGTCGCCGTCAAGGTTCAGCACCCCGGCATCGATCAGGCGGTCGAGAGCGATCTCGGCAACGTCGGGCTGCTCGAGGGCATGCTGGCCGCGGTCGGCCCGCGCAAGCTCGACGCCGGGCGGGTGTTCGAGGTCGTGCGCCAGCGCTTCCGCGAAGAGCTCGACTACCGCCTCGAGGCCGAACACCAGCTCCATTTCACGCGCGTCCACGAAGGTGACCCGACCATTCGCATCCCTCGCGTCGTCCCCGAACGATCGGCGCGGCGCGTGCTCACGAGCGAGTTCGTGCGCGGCGCCTCGCTCGAGCAGGCGGCGACCGCAGAGCCTCTGCTGCGCGCAAGCTACGCCGCCACGATGTGGCGCTTCGTCTTCAAGGGCAACCTGATCGGCGGCCGCTTCAACGCCGATCCGCACCCGGGCAACTACCTCTTCCACCCGGACGGCTGCGTTACGTTCCTCGACTTCGGTTGCGTCCAGCCGCTCGACGGCCGAGACCTGGGGCAAGCGCTCGGCGTCCACGAGAGCGCGATCCGGCGCGACGAGGCCGGATTCCGCGCGGGCATGCGCGGGCTGCTCGAGCTCCAGGGCGGGCGCTACGAGCAGGCCGCCCTCGACTACACGCGCCTGTGCTTCGAGCCGATCTTCGCGTCACCCTTCCGGATGACGCGCGAGTACGTCTCGAGCCTGGTGAGCGCCGCGCAAGACATGAAGAAGGAGGTGTTCGCGAAGGACAAGAGCTTCGTCCCGCTCCCTCCGAACCTGATCTTCATGAATCGCTTGCAGTTCGGCTTCTACAGCGTCCTCGCCCGCCTCGACGCCGAGGTCGACTACGCGGCCGTGGAGCGCGCTTTCTTACAGCGCGAGCCGAGCACGGCGGCCAATAACGCAACGCTTTCGGGCATTTGACAATACCTGACACAGGGTTGTCAGGTGTCGGTTGCACAGTGCTCCGCCCCAGCGTACGGGCGAAGAACTCTCGACATGCGCGATAAGGAAAGCATCCAGGTCCGCGGAGCTCGCGAGCACAACCTCAAGAACGTCTCGCTCGAGATCCCCAAGCATAGCTTGGTCGTCCTCACCGGCGTCTCCGGCAGCGGCAAGTCGTCGCTCGCCTTCGACACCATCTACGCCGAGGGCCAGCGCCGCTACGTCGAGAGCCTCTCGAGCTACGCGCGCCAGTTCTTGGGCCAGATGGAGAAGCCCAAGTACGACACCATCCGCGGCCTCTCACCGACGATCAGCATCGAGCAGAAGGCGGCCTCCTCGAACCCCCGCTCGACCGTCGGCACCGTCACGGAGGTGCACGACTACCTGCGCGTGCTCTACGCGAGCATCGGCGTCCAGCACTGCCCGAAGTGCGGCAAGCGCGCGAGCGGCCAGTCGGCGCAGCAGATCGTCAACGCGCTGCTCGAGCTCCCGCGCGGCACCAAGGTCACGCTGCTCGCTCCCCTCGAAAAGCAACGCAAGGGTGAGCACAAGGATCTCATCGCCTCGCTCGGAAGCCGCGGCTTCGCGCGCGTGCGCGTCGACGGCAAGATCGTCAAGTGTGACGAGCCGCTCTCCCTCGACAAGAAGAAGAAGCACGACGTCGAGCTCGTGGTCGACCGCGTGACGATCGACGTGAAGGAGCGAGATCGCCTGGCGGACTCGGTCGAGACGGCGCTGAAGGAGGGCAAGGGCCTGCTGCTCGCGGTCACCGACCAGGGTGAGCTCAACTTCAGCGAGAAGACCGCGTGCCCGGCGTGCGGGATCTCCTTTCAGGAGCTCGCGCCGCTCGCCTTCTCGTTCAACTCCCCGCTCGGCTTCTGCGGCGACTGCAACGGCCTCGGGTCACGGCCCGAGATGGATCCCGATCTCGTCGTCCCGAACCCGAAGCTCTCCATTCGCGCCGGAGCCGTGGCGCCCTGGGCGGGCGCGCTCGCCCGCGGCGAAGGCTGGACGGCGGATGCGGTCGAGTGGGTCGCGGACACCTTCCGTATCGACCTCGACAAGCCCTGGAACAAGCTCACCAAGCAGCAGCGCGACGTGGTCCTCTACGGGGCGAAGAAGGGCAAGCAGGAGTGGGAAGGCCTGCTGAACGAGCTCATGCGTCGCATGAAGATGACGCAGAGCGAGGACATGAAGCAGCACTACTTGCGCTACTTCTCGAGCAAGCCCTGCCTCGCCTGCGAGGGCTCTCGCCTGAAGGCCGAGAGCCGAGCGGTCCTGATCCACGGCACCAGCATCGATCAGCTCTCACGCTTGCGTGTGGAAGAGGCCCTCCGCTGGGTGAAGAGCGTGCCGCTCGCCGGCGCGGACGCGACCATCGCCGAGGAGCTCCGCAAGGAGATCGCGGCGCGCCTAGGCTTCCTGGTCAACGTGGGCCTCGGCTACCTGACGCTCGACCGCGCGGCGGCCACGCTCTCGGGCGGCGAGAGCCAGCGCATTCGACTGGCGTCGCAGATCGGCTCGGAGCTCACGGGCGTGGTCTACATCCTGGACGAGCCTTCGATCGGCCTGCACCAGCGCGACAACCGGCGCCTGCTCGACACGCTGAAGGCGCTGCGCGATCTCGGAAACTCGGTGATCGTGGTCGAGCACGACGAAGAGACCATGACCGAAGCGGACTACCTCGTGGATTTCGGTCCCGGGGCAGGCGAGCTCGGCGGCGAGATCGTCGCGGCGGGAACACCCGCGGAGGTGATGAAGCACCCGCGCTCG
>JAEZYO010000503.1 GCA_023419055.1 Pseudomonadota bacterium
CCTGGAAGAGGCGAGCTTCGGCTGTCTCGCGCTCACGGATCTCGTCCGCTCCCAGCAAGTGTTGCGGTTCTTGGCTCGTGAATGTTCCCGCTACCCGATGCCGTACCGCGGTGTGCTGCCGGGCTATTATCTGTTCGCCGAGAGCGAGCTCGTCGCCTACGACGCAGGGTTGCCGCTGCGCTCCGATGCGAATCAACTGCTCCGTGGCGCGGCGCTCGGAGCGGTGCTGTACGGCACGACGGGACGCGCGAGCCACCTGCTCGGCGCCGTGGTAGGAGCTGCCAACGGTGCAGCGTCGCAGCGCGTCGCAGCAGGCTTCGCTCGCGCGTTCGGAGCTCGTGGAACGAGACCTCGAGAGGCCTCCGCGGCCGGCCGCGAACCGACGGAGTCTGAGCTGGCGTGGGCGTACGACACCCTGGGCGTGACGCCGAACGCCACGGACGCCGAAGTAAACCGCGCTTGGCGCAAGCTGCGCCTCGAGCACCACCCGGATCACGCCGGGTCGGATCCCGATGAGTTCGCTCGGCGCACCCTGCGCTCGCGCGAGCTCAACCATGCGCGCGACGTGATCTTCGCGCATCGAGCGAGTCAGCGAAGCGCCGCCTGAAAGCAAGGCAGCGCGGCGGTGGCGTCGTCTCGGGCTCATAGCGTGCCCCAGCGCCCCCTTCGCGCGGCAGGATGGCGCTTCGACCCTTCCCGGAGTGTCCGGGAGGATCCCGAGCGGCCGCGTGAGTCGAGCAGAGCTTCTCTCTCCGAGACGCGCCGCTCCTTCTCTTCGAGCCGTTGCCAGACGACGCCGAGCCTCCCGAGCTCTCGCTTCGTCATGAGGTGCACCGCCACCGCTGGCCCGAGGACGCGGACCGCGGAGTAGACGAGGGCGTTCGGCTGACGTGACGTGGCGGCGATCAACGTCGCCGCGGCAGCGAGCTCCACCTCTCTGGCGTTGAGCGTGATGAGCTGTCCGAGGACCTGGTGGCCCAAAGAGCCGTAGCTCAGCGCGACGCCACCCAATACGCGGACCAGCTTGGCGAGCGGTGCTTCAGCCACCAGGAGCCTCCACGTCGACGGTCCAGGTGATCTGAAGAGCGGCCTTGGCCGGCGCGCTCAGCGCGAGGATCTGCAGAGTCCCGAACTCCACCCACGCGATGGCGATGCCGAACGCCCCGGCGTCCACGACCTGCGCGGTGGCGGGAACCGCGGGCTTCTTCCGGAACTCTTCCCAATGACCCGGCGCGATGTGAGGCCGCAGATCGACGGTCCCCGTGTATCCGAATCGGCGTACGTCGGCGTCATCGTCGCTCAGCGGCTCGAGCGTCAGCTGCCCGGAAATGAAGCGCTCGAACTGCTGCTGACCCACCGTGAAATGACCCACGACCAGACCGATCAGGGGTCCGACCCACGTCAGGGGCACGGGGCTCGGATCCGACCATAGGCCGACTCGCCGCAGCAGCGTGTCGATCGAGCCCCACAGGAGCTCACTCGCTCCGAGGAGCAGATTGTTGGTGGCAAATACGTTGCCGCGCTCTCCGTACGCTGCGCCCTGCATCGTGCTCACCGCCGCTCGCACGCGATCCGTCCGAGCGAGCTGGTCCTGGAATCGCACCCGATCCTGGAGGACGCGCGCCGTCTGCTCCTGCGCCTCGACTCGCTCTACGGTCGCGGAGAGCTTCTCGAGCACACCCGAGCTGCCCCGCAACGCAGTGACGAGCGCGAGATCGACCTCGGCCTGCATTGCCTTGAGGCGCCGCTCCAGATCCAGATCTTCGCGGCGGAGCGTGTCGATGGCGCGCGCGTGTCGCCTGATCGTCGCCGATTGGCGGCGTACGTTCTCGTCCGTAGTTCGAGCGAGCGCCTCCAAGTCGCGCCGGGCCGCGACCTCCGTCATCCGCACGCGCACTCGGCGTCCCGAGGCAAGCTGCACCTCGACGGACGACATCGGCTTCGGTGCGCGCGCCGGCAACACCTCCGGCACTTGCCGTTCGAGGTTCCACGGGCGGCCGAGGACCCGAGGGCCGGGCTCACGCAGCCGCTGCTCCGCTTCGCGTGCCATGGTCCCCAAGCGCGAGGTGGACCAGCCGGTTTGCGACGCGAGCGTTCGCAACGCTTCGCCGGACTCTGCGAAATCGAGGAAAGATTTCATACGGACCTCGAGAGGCTCGCCTCGTCTAGAACCTTCACTAGAAAGGTGGCGCGCACGTCCTCGATCAGCGCGCCCGCGCGACGAGACCGCCGCGCCGCGCTCGCCGTGAGCGTGAGGTAGAGCTTCCCGAGCTCCACCCGCGCCGCGATGGACTCGACCCGCGGGTCTCGACCTTCCGCGGCGGCCGACCACGAGAGCGAGCTCACCGCGGCGAGCGCAGGCGGCTCATCCAAGCCGAGGAGATCGAGCTGGAAGTCCTTCGCGACGTACGGCGCGAGATCCACGACGGCGCGGTACTCCTCGTAGTGGCGTCCTCTGCGCGGAGCATCGCTCAGGCAAGGCGCGAGCACGGCCTTTGCGAGCTCGAGGGCCCGTCGCACCGGTGCCTCTTCGTCGCGGCGACGAGGCGCTCTGCGAACACGTTCGAACCCGGTCGCCGTCCCCGTGATCATGGACTCGTGCTGACGCTCGTGCAGCAACCACCACCCGGCGAGCAGGTTCGCCGCCGGCGAAATGTAGAGCCACCAGGGCGAACGGCTGTTCGTCGCAGATTCAGAGTCAACTTGTGATGACAAGAGGTCGGTCACTTCGTCTCCGAACAGCCAGATCATCGATAAGATGAGCAGCGTGAGGTGGTGTTGCAGGTTGTGGCGCCCGTAGATCGCGAACAGCGGCAGTGAGCTCAGCGCGATGGCAGGATGGACGAGGCTCCGCAGCTCCAAGCGCCGAGCGCGCTCGCTCAGGGCGCGTTGCATTGCCGCCTCTTCCTTCTCAGAGTCACCTTGAATCCGGCTGAAGCGCTGGATCAGCGCGGCGTCACCCTCCACGACGGCGTCCAGGCCACGCTGCAGGCTGCGGTGCTGAGCGCGCGCCAGCCTGCGATGGTCCGTGTTCGCCCGGGCGCCGAGCTTTCGCAGCGCCCGCGCGCGTCGCTCCTGATCCCGAGTGGCCTCGCCGGCGAGCCGCTGAACGGCTCGCGCAGAGACGAGACCACCCGGTACCCAGAGCTCGGCGTGCCGCCCGCTCGGGAGCGACACGCGAACCGCGCGACCGGCGGGAAGGTCCGAAGTACCTTCCGGAGCCGGTTCTACCCGCCGCGATGGTCGAGAAGACATGGCTGCGACAGGTCGTCCCCGGTCGGACTACAGATCGCCGTTGTCCTTCCAGGTGTCCACGACCACGGTCACCTTGGCGTTGCCCGTGCCCGTCACCGTGAGCTTCTTGTTCGCCCACGTGGTCGTCAGCGGAGTCAGCGTGCCCGATGCATCGACGTACGTCGCCGCAGCGCGCACCTCCGAGAACCCTTCGAAGTCGGCCTGGTGTTCCGTCGCGATGCCGAGATCCGCCGCGGTCAAATCGAGAGTGCCTCCGGTCAAGTTCTTCGTGACCGCCACGAAGCGCTCGTGCTGCTCGTCCTTGGCGATGTACAGCATCGTCGCGATGTTGCCCGCGACCGCGAGCCAAGCCAGATTCGCCGTCGCGGCCTTCTTGCGTCCCATGACGCTGCCGAAGATCTCGTCGGCGTAGAGCCACGCCGCGTTCGAGGCCAGGAACTTGATGTTCCGCGAAGCGGTGAGCTTGGTTCGATCGGCGTACAGAGCCCAGAGCGGGGCCGAAGTGCCGACCAGAGCCACGTTCCAGAGCTGACGCCTCTCCGAGCGCTTGACCGCCCCGAGTAGGCGCTTTCTCTGCTTGTCGAACGCCTGCTTGCGGTCCGCCGAATCTTTCGAGATCAGCTGATTCAGGTTGTTGTCACCTTCGATGATCTTCTTCGCCAGGTCGCGCTCGTTCTTGAGCTGGCGATCGGTGATCCGCTTGAAGCCCGCGGCCTGCGCGGCTCCCATCCTGGCCAGCGCCTTGGTCTGCCGCTGGTCGTTGGCGGCGAGCACCTGACGCAGCTTGTTCACGTCGGCGGCGAGCGCCGGTGCGGGCCGCATCATGGCACGCAGCGGTGGCCTACCCGGGAGCTGCAACGTGACCACCCCCGCTCCACGAAGCGGCTTCAGGGTCTGTGGCTTGGTGCGGGCAGCGTTCTGGATGCGCTGGCTGATCACGCGCTGGTTCGCGCGCGCTGCACGCGCGTCCGCTGCCTGCATGGCGTTCACGTTGCGCCGCCACGCCGCCTGACGCGCCTGGGCGCGCGCCTTGACTCTCCCCGAATAGCCGAGCTTCCTGCTATAGGCCTCGTCGGATTCGTCACTCTCGTCCGATTCGTCCGATTCGTCCGACTCCGCCGCTTCCAAGAACTCGAACGCTTCGTCACTCTCGTCCGATTCGTCCGACTCGATGGATTCGTCGCTCTCGTCCGATTCGTCCGACTCGAACATCTCCGATTCGTCCGACTCGAAGCTCTCGAAGCCCTCGTCGCTCTCGTCGCTCTCCAGATCTTCGTCGTACTCGAAGTATTCGCTACTTTCTCCTGCCATAGGGACCTCTTGGTAATGGGCGTGAACGCCCGCTCTCGTGTTCAGATGCTGATTTCGAACATGAATTGATGCGGCGCGCCGCGTCCCGAAGGACGAGCGCGTCCGTTCGCGGGGCTAGCCGCGTCGCGAGCGCCGCCTCGGGTCGTCACGCGACATCGGGTAGCTCATCCCCAGATCGGCCAGATCCATCTTGGGGTGCGAGTGCCCGTTCCTTCCGACGAACTCGGGCGGCTCCAGGTGGTCGTCGTCGACGAGCTCGATGCGCGCCATCTGCTCGGTCAAGCTCGTGACCGCGCCACCGATCGCGCTCTGCACGGTCTCGAGCGTCGAGAGCTTCCGCAGCACGGCCTTCTGCGCGTTGAACACCCGCTCGAGCAGCTGCTGCTGACGCGCAAGCTGTTCCCGAATCGGCTCTAGCTCCTCCTTCTGCAAGCTGGCCAGCCGCTCCCCCACGTCGTTGTCGTCCGATGAGCCTCTCTCCAGCAACTTCGGCAAGACCGACATCAAGAGGGGCATCGGATCGATCGCCGGAATCGGCGCGCTGGTGGCGGGCGACGCCGGCCCGCCGTTGTTCATTTTCGCGATGGCGGCCTGCAACGCCTCCTCCATCGCTCGATTGTTCTCTGCTTTCGTGACCACGCGTTCACCTCGATCCGTAGTTCGCCGAGACATGGTTGTTGTTTCGATCCCTAGAAGCCTCTGCGCTCGGCCTCTGCCGCGCAGCGGAAGTAGTGCGCGACCAGGTCCGCTCGCCGGTGAGGGTCGGCCGGGTCGACGATGAGATCCCCCCCCTCCGTCAACAGGAACTCTGCCGGCGCTTCCGCCGACTCGTCCTCGTCAGTCAGGGCCTCGTCGAGCTCGAGGGTCGAGCGCTGCGCCAGGGAGGCGATCGCTTGAACCACCGCGTTCATCGGCAAGGGCACCACGTCGCGCCGGGTTGATCCCGTCGACGCGGGCACCGCGAGCTGCACGTCGTCAGGCACGCGCTGCGTCGCTGCGCGCCGGAGCGTGTCCTGCACCTGCGCGTTCGACAGGATGAGCGAGAGGAGGGCCGTTGCGTCCCGCGCCGGAGCTCGCGTCGGCTCGCCTTGCGGAGCGGAGGGAGCACGCGCGGCCGGGGGAGCGACGCCCGCGACTCGCGGCACCTCGCCCGTCTGCAGTGCTTGCATCAACGCGGCGAGCGGTGACGCCGGCGGGGCCATTCCGGCCCCCGGCGGAGGCGCTCCCCACGCTTGCCCGGCCCAAGCTGACGGCGGCATGGCCCCGGGGTACGGATACGAACCCCCGGGCGCCTGCGCGAGCAGGCGCGGATCGATCATCCCCGGTGGCACCACGGGACTCGGATACGCCTGCATCAGATGGTACGGCACTCCGCCTGGCGGCATCGCTGCACCGAGCGGCGCCCACATCGGCCCAAACGGAGCGCTCGCCGGCGAACCCATCGGCGCAAGCTGCTGACCCGGCGACGGCGGGGCCAGCTGAGGTGCCGCGGGCGGCTGCAAAGGTGCCTGAATCAAGCTAGGTGGCGGCGCAGGCGGAGCCGACGGTGAAGGTGATGGTGGCGCAGCGGCGGTCGGTGGTGGCGGCGACATCGGCTCGGGTGGCGGCGCCGGCTCCGGCGGAGTGTCACCTCCCCTCGGAACGCTCGAAACAGCGGCTGGTGCAGGCGGTTCGGTCCCGGACGCAGCCGGCTCTCCCGAGGAGGGCGCCGGCGCGCTTGGCGCGTCGGCCGGCGGCGTGACGCTCGGCGGCGGCGAAGCGGCTGGCGGCGCCGCTGGCTGTTGGCGCGATCCGACCTGACTCGCGATGAGGTCGATGAACGGGCGTGCCTGTGACGCGATGTTCATCGCTTGGTTGGCGAAATCGGCGGCGCGTTGAAAGCCCGAGAGCGCGTTCCCGTCGGCGCGCCCGCGATCGCGAGGCGGCGCGGACGTACCGCCCGGGCTCGCCGATCCGCCCGCACCAGGGCGAGCGCCCGAAGCATTCGAGCTCGAAGGGCGGGTCGGAGCGCCGGGGCGCGTCGAAGAAGTGGGGTTTCGCGTGCTAGTCGTCGCGCCGCTCGTCGGGCGTCCCCCAGCGGCGCTGCGAGAGGCAGGTCGCGAACCACTGCTCGTCGTGCTCGGTCGCGATCCGCCGCTCGAGCGGGGCGCCGGGCGGCTAGTCGAGCTCGAGCTCGGCCGGGACGCGGGGCGACTGGTCGAGCTCGGTCGGGACGCGCCCGAGCGAGAAGGCGCTGGCGAGCGCCTCGCCGCTTCGTCATCCAAAGACTCGCCCCAAGTACCGCCGGACTCCAGCTCTTCCCACTCGGCAACCGTGAGAATGGACCCGGCGGGCGCGATGAACTCGGAGGACGGGACGGCTGCATGCGCCCCTGCGCCGGAGCACCCGCACGGCCGCTCTCCGGAGGAACCGGATGCGTACTCCTCTCTGGCATCGAAATGAACCGTCGACATCTTGCACTTCCTCCCGCCGCCTCCCGCGGAGGCGCGTGAGCCGCCTCGAACTCGGCGTCACCGCCCGTCGAACGGGGTTACCGTTCGACCAACACTCACGATCTCGTCATTCGTTCCAAGCGAACTCTGAACCTTGCTCGCACCTCACGACCGCAAACGAAGCTCGAACTGAAAGACGATGTCCTCGATCGCCTCGCCAGTCAGCGCACCGGCAAGCCCGATCCCGATCTTCCACTCACCGAGCGCCCCCCCCGCCTCCGCGGACCCACGGAGCGACTTCGAACTCGGCCACGGCATGGAAAATCCGGTAACCGGAGTCATCGCGCCTCGCGGTGGCTCGACGCGCAGGCGCACTCCGTCCGCCGGAATCACCACGCGCGCCTGCGGGTGCACGACGGCGTGAACACGCTCGACCCTGACTTCGAACGCTTTGTATCGGCCTGGCAGTCGCGCCGTGGACAAGGGAAGTTTCGATTCGATCTCTTGCCCTGCCTTCAGTTCCGCGACCTGCCGGAACAGCTCCGGCAGATCCCGCCTGAGGCTCAGCCGATAATACGGCGGAGGCTTCATGCTGCCCTGCGCGAGCTCTCGTAGTCGGTGCGCGCGCGCCGCCGCCTCGAGTGCCGCACCACCGTCGCGAGCCGTGTACGAGAGGCTCACGACGACGTCTTCGAACGACGAGACATGGAGATGATTTTCGCTCTGCTGCATGACGAGGCGAAACTTGGCGATCGCTCCCGCTCCTTCGAACGGTAGGTAGCGCGCGTCGTCGAACCGCAGCTGGAACAGGCCGGGATCGTTCGTGACCTGACTCGTCGCGATCGCCTGCACCGGCACCGGATTGTTCAAGAAGCGGGCGTCCTCACCGTCTTCGCGCGCGCCGTAGTTACCGCCCGCTCCCGCGTCGACGCGAACGCGGCTCGAGAGCAGGGTGAGCGCGGCGTTGACGTTGCTGTGGGGCATCGCCTTCGCCGAGATACTCAGGCTCACCGTCTTGATCCGGCGCGCGTAATGACCCGGAAAATCGCCGTCGAGCAGCGACTCGGTCACTTCGAACTCGCAGCGCCCGGCGCTCGAAAGCTCCTCGAACGCCAGCGGGAAGTCCTCCCTAAGGGAAAGGTGCCGCGTCACCTCGAGCGCTCGGCGGTCACCTTCCAGGTAGGCCGACTCGAGCCGCCTGAGATCCAGCAACAAGCGCTCGCCGGCGAAAAGGCCCCGCTTCAGGCTGTCCCAATACGCGAACTCGATGAAGCTCGCCGTCGTGTCCGCCCGTTCGAACTGGAACGCGCGCTGCGCCTGCTGCGCCGCGTCGAAGGCGAACTTGTAGACCTGAAAGTGAACGGAAGCGAGCTGGCTCAACATCCAGCCGTAGAGCTGCTCGCTCGTGAACTTGCTGCGCAAGAACTCTTGTACCCGGGCCGAGCTCTCCACTTCGAGCTCGTGCCGTTGAAGCTCCTTGTTGGCGATTTCGAGCCTGAGGTTCGTCCCCGCGATGTGCTTGTCGAGCTGAGCCCTCTCCTTGGTCAGGACGTCGAGCTCTTGCTGCCACTCCGCGCGCCGCCGCTGGTACTCCGCCTGCGCTTCGGCGAGATCGGCCTCGACCTCGCTGCGATCAGCGAGCTTTTGGACCGTCGACGCTACGGCGCTCGAGATGCTACCGAACATCTGTCCGCCGAGCTGCAGGGTCACGAACGGCGAGCTGATGCCGGCGCCCCCGGACTGGATCTCGGGGACGGCGTACGCGATCTTCGACGCGAGCTCGATGCCCTCCGTGACGATGGTGTAGACCTTGGAGAGCGTCATCGCTGCCTGACTGGCGCGCTCCTGTGGATTCATCAGCTCTTGGGTCTGCGCCGTCAGGTACTGGATCTTGAGCTCCAGCTCCTCGCGTTGAAGGGCGAGCTCGGCGAGCTCTTCCTCCACCTGCTTGACCTGAACCTTGCGCACGTCCCGAATCGCGCGCTGAAGCTTGTTCTCGTGGGTGGCGCGCAAGTCCGCGAGCGCCTCGGCGTCCTTCCGCTCCAGTGTCCTGAGCGCCGCCTGGCCGAAGCTGCGCAGCTCCTCGGCGAGCGTCAGCGCGCGCCGGATCAAGAACGAAAAGCGGTGCTGCGGTGGCGGCGCGTTCAGCCCGGAGAGGACGCTGCTGAGGTCCACTCCCGCCGCGGCAGCGCGCACGAGCATTCCAGGGTCGATGGGTGGCTCGAACAGCGGCAACTGCCGCACCACACCCTGGATGTTCATGCAGTTGCGGATCTTGTGCAGCCGGTCCTGGACCGTGTCCCAATACTTCTCGAGCTGAGTGTTCTGAGGGACGCAGAAGTATTCCGTCTCGAGCCGGAGCGCTTGCGTGACGCCGCGGTGGTCCGGCCGAACCGCAATCTGGAAAGGACGACGGACCTGCTCGGTCTCGAAGCGCACCATCCAGTTCGCGAACAGGTACCCCTTGTCGCTGATCGCTCGAAACGCCGTCGGTGGGGTCTCGACGATGCGATCGATGCGTTCGGGGCGAGGCCCCATGATGTTGCTGGCGAGGATGTAGAGCTGAGTCGCCTCTTGAATCGACTCCATCGTGTCCTGGCGGAACAGGCGATCCCCCCAGGCCAGCAGGTTGTCGATGTACTTCATCACCACGGCCTTCTGGTAGGCCACGAACCGGAGCCGTGCGATGACGTGCGGGCTGAATGGCTTCTCGAGCCACGCCATCAGCTGCGCGTGAATACTGCGTGCTTCCGGCGTGTCTTCTGCCTTGGGCCGGGAAAGCGCGGAAACGATGCGGCGCGCGCCTTCGTGCCTGTCGATCTTCAGCGGCGAGAACCGCCAAAAGCGCTTCGCCGAAGGGTCACTGTCGTCGACCGTGGGGTCGAAGATGAAATGGAAGAAGCGTTGTGCCTCCTCGTGACGCCCCTCCTTCGCCAACCTGAGCGCGACGAGCAGCGGCGCGTGGAAGAAGAGCTCCCAGTTGTAAAGGCCGTACGGGCTCGATAGATCGAAATCGAGTTCGTCCGAAGGCAAGGCCGCGTCGACCAGCCCGGTCGTGCCGTGGCGACCGAATGACGAGCTGCGGGCCGGCCGCACCCCGTACTCGAACAAGCCCTCGAGCCCGCTGCTCTTGATCGCGATCAGCAGGTCACAGCTCTTCGTGTGCTGGAACGTGACGAACCGCATCTTCTGGTCCAGCAC